>CALJUK010000212.1 GCA_937975745.1 uncultured Planctomycetaceae bacterium
CTTTATTCTGGCGATTGCGCCGTTGTGTGGCATCGTCATCGGGATCATCAACCGGATTCTGGGGGGCAAGCCGTACGTTCCGTACGGGCCCTATCTCAGCGCAGCCGCGATTGTCGTCCTGTTCACATGGCGGTGGCTGTGGATGTTCGAGCTGAAATCGGGAGAGTGGAGCCGGGAGGATGTCTTCGCGATCCGGAATTTATTCGGGGACGGTATCGCGCTCGCGATGATCGCGGGAATTGCGCTGGCGGCGCTGAGCATTCTGTTGGGACTGCTCAGACTTTATCGCCAGTTTCCGATCGGCCGCAGCTCCTCGTCAGAGCACAAGGGATCCTGATCGGGGTGATTTACAGCAGGTTGAGTTTCGCTGGCCGCTTGGGGGGACGGGCGCAATCTGCACACGTGCCATACACCTCCAGCCGATGTCCTGTCATGCGGAAGCCGTAACTGGCTGCGACGGCTTCAAGCGCATCACTGATGGCTTCGTTGCGGAACTCGGTCAGTTCACCGCATCGTTCGCAAATCAGATGGTCGTGCTGCGGATAGCCGTAGTCGTGCTCGTAGACGTCCCGGTCGTTGGTCCGCGCGACTTTTCGTAACAGACCCGCTTCTTCCAGGTTGGAGAGCGTGCGATAGATTGTGGCGCGGCTGACGCGACGGCTGTCGTTCCGCTGGCTGAGCCGGGCCACCAACTGGTCCGGATCGAAGTGCTCGTGACTGGAGAACACCTCCTCGACGATGATGGCCCGTTCGCGCGTGAGACGCTGCCCTTTCGTCTGCAGATACTCCCGAAACTTCTCTGCTGGTGGAATCGCAATCGGGACGGCCGGCAGATCCATCGTACTTCCCCCACGCTCTAATACGGCGGACGGACCACCTTCAATGCGATCCGAGTCCCCTCGGCGTTTGGTATTCATCGACGCCCCCGAACTCATTGTTTCCCTCAGGCGTAGTTCCATCGAGGCGTTTTTTTTCGTGTGAACCGATCTCGTCCCGATCTTGGGCGTATGACCGGTCTTGATCTTGGCCGCCTGCGGGTTTGGCAGACACACCTACAGAAGCACTTGGATCTGTTTCCAGGACAAAACGCGAGCCCCGGTTAACTGCTGGGCCACTCGAGACCCAGTTCGTCCAGCATCCGCCCCAAGGCAGCTTCGAGCTTTTCTGGCGTTTCGTACTGACCCTGGTCGATGGCGGCCTTAATCTCCGCCAGCCGTTCGGCGCGAACGTCCGATCCTTGGTTCAAGCTGTCCATCATGCGAGCCGCCGATGATATTTCGAGTTCGTCCTGCGGCGAAACCGGCTTCGAAGAAGTGATGGGTTTCGCCTCATTGGTAGCCGGCCGAGTCGTACGAATAGGCAGAGGACCGCCGGCAGCACTTGCACCGCTGACATCCATGTCGACACCTGCTTTCTAGAGCGAGTGACTTTGAACAGTTGCGCAATCCGAAGGCATCCACTCCGTTCGTCGGTTGCAGGCCGACTGGCCTCCCCCGATGCCGCCTTTACTCGACACACTGCGTACGGACAATGTTCGACGCACCGCGTCCGGAAACGCTCTGTAGGATTTCGCTCGGGGAGAATTCGATCTGGGCGAATCCGCACCGCGAGCGAAATGACTTGGTCAGGCGAACGCCTGCACCGCCCCATAGTGTAGCCGAAATGGGCTGCCCGGATCAACCGCATCCGCTCAAGTAAAAGCAGCGGTGACGGTTAAGTCGATTTGGCGGTCTTTCCGGATGGGCTCACGCGCGAGCGTAGGGGCCCGCTGCCACAACGTCTTCGGACGAGAGCCCCTCCCGAAGGACTTCCGCCAGAATCTCCGCGGCCCGGTCGATGTCGGCCGCGTTCACATCCAGGTGAGTGCAGGCCCGCAACCGTTGCGGACCGACCGCTCCGATAACGACACCTCGCCGTTTGACGGCTGCCGCCAGTTGGGCCGCGGTTCCAACCTCGGCGTCCACTTCGAAGAAGACCAGGTTTGTCTGCACCAGTGCGGGGTCGATCTTCAGCTCGGGCAGCTCGGCGAGTTTCTCCGCCAGTCGTCGGGCAACGGCATGGTCATCGGCTAGCCGTTCGATATTGTGATCCAACGCATACAGGGCGGTGGCCGCCGGAATCCCCGCCTGCCGCAGGGCTCCTCCCAGCACCTTCCGGGCCCGCCGAGCATGGTAGATCAGCTCCTGGGAACCGACGAGAATTGATCCCATCGGACAGCCCAGCCCTTTGGAGAAGCCGACTGAAATGGTGTCGAACGAACGAGCCAGTTCAGCCGGTTCGTACCCTCCCGCGATGCACGCATTGAACAGCCGGGCTCCGTCGAGATGCGTTGCCAGTCCGTTTGCGTGGGCCCAGTCGCAGACCCGTTCCACTTGTTCCAGCGGATAGGCAAAGCCGCCAGCCAGATTGGTCGTATTTTCCAGGCAGAGCAGCCGAGTCCGGCAGAGATGCTGGTTGTCGGCTCGAATCTTCCCTTGCAGGTGTTCCAGGTCAAGCATGCCCCGCTCGCCGCGGAGCGTTCGAACGGTTACACCCCGCAGAATGGCCGGGGCACCCCCTTCGAAGTTCGCGATATGTCCCGACTCTTCGATCAGCAACTCGTCACCGGCGGTGCAGTGAGCCCAGACGCCCATCTGGTTGGATTGCGTGCCCGAGCAGGCGTAAACGGCCGCCTCTTTCCCCAGAAGTTCGGCCATCCGCGCTTCCAGCTCGTTGACGGTGGGATCCTCGGCCTGCATGTCGTCACCGACGGCCGCTTCGGCGATGGCCTGCCGCATCCCGGGAGTCGGGCGGGTCACCGTGTCACTGCGCAGATCGATCGTACCGTTGGGAAATGCCATCGTCTGAAATCCAAGCTATTTGTCGAAGGTTGGCCGGAGCACCATGCAGGAATGTAGAATACTAGAACCAGTTTCAAAACC
>CALJUK010000213.1 GCA_937975745.1 uncultured Planctomycetaceae bacterium
GATGCCTTTCCCCATCCCTCGCTGTGCGGGCGGAATTGGTATCGATTTTATTTTGGGTATCTCAACTCGGGTTCCGGGCGACCGAACTCTGTGGCAGGATAGCAACCGCTCCTACACGTTCGAAATAGTCGGCCCCGAGAACCCACGCTGGTTTTCGGGGCTTTTTTTGTTGGTTTCCGCGTCACACTGCCGGCAGGACTCTCCCCGAGCCTGACAGGCCGTCCTTGAAACGCCGTCCTTGAAACAAGGTAGAGTCCGATGATTGTCGTGATGAGAAAAGGTGCCTCCGCCGAAAGCGTTCAACGCGTGGCACGTCATGTGGAATCGTTGGGCCTGAAAGCCCACGTCATCGAAGGAACCGAGCGGACAGTGATCGCGGCCGTCGGCGAGAAACGGAGCGGCGAACAGGAGACGCTCGAGTCGCTCGAAGAAGTCGACAAGGTCGTTCCGATCTTGGCACCGTACAAAGTGGCCAGCCGCGAGACACGCCGCGAATCAACCGTGGTCCGTGTCCGCGATCTGGTTATCGGCGGCGGGCATGTCGGCGTCATTGCTGGCCCGTGCTCGGTCGAAAGCGAAGAGCAAATCCTTCTGGCGGCCCATCAGGTGAAGGCGGGGGGAGCTACCGCCTTGCGGGGCGGTGCTTTCAAGCCGCGGACCAGTCCGTATTCGTTCCAGGGGATGAAGGAAGAGGGTCTCAAACTGCTCGCGGCGGCTCGCGATGCCACGGGCCTGGCTGTCGTCACCGAAGTCATGACGCCACATCATGTCGAACTGGTTGCCGAGTACGCAGACGTCCTGCAGATCTGTGCCCGCAACATGCAGAATTACCACCTGCTGCAAGCGGTGGGCGAAGTCCGCAAGCCGGTTCTGCTGAAGCGCGGTCCGTCGGCCACAATCGACGAATTTCTGCTGGCCGCCGAGTACATCCTGGATCAGGGAAATCAGGAAGTCATGCTTTGCGAGCGGGGAATTCGCACGTTCGAGACACACACGCGGTTCACGCTTCCGCTGGCGACTGTGCCCTATCTGCACGAGCGGACGCACCTGCCGGTGGTTGTCGATCCCAGCCACGGGACGGGCATTGCCTCGCTCGTTCCGTCAATGTGCTCGGCGTCGGTGGCGGTCCGGTGTGACGGCCTGATTCTGGAAGTCCACCCGGACCCGTCGAAGGCGCTCAGCGACGGAGCTCAGTCACTCACACCCGACGCGTTCAGCCAGGCGGTCGCCGAATGCCGCAAGGTCGCGGCGGTGCTTGGACTGACGATGTCGTAAGACTCGCGGGTGGGGCGCGGTGGTGGCGCGACACCGCGGCGTGAACTCACGAACCAGAATCGCCAGCGGTGGACCACTCCTCTTTCACTGGCGGGAAGCCACTTGAGACAACTGGTGGTTCCCGCCGGTGCGCTGCGTGAATGGGCAGCGGAGAATGGACTGGGGGGACCAATAGCCTACTTTGAGGCCAGTTGCGACGGGAGGAAACCGGCCAGGTTCCCGTTGATGTGCACCCGGCGAATCAACTCGTCGAGGACG
>CALJUK010000214.1 GCA_937975745.1 uncultured Planctomycetaceae bacterium
AGAAAAGGCAAACGGGTTGGGAAAGAACGACTGACCTTCAGTGTGCGGCAAAGCGGATAGGCGCGCAAGCTGCGAAGGCGCGGTCAACGCGATGTTGCGCCCGCTGCGCGCCGTGGTAGACTTTGGAAATGGAGCAGAACGAGAATGGGCCGAAAATCAACGATGGCCGCTACGCCGGACGATGGCTGGCGATTGATCCGGCAACGCGGGACATCATTGCAGAAGGAGACACGCTGGAGGATGCGAGAGACCGAGCCCGAAGCCGCGGTGTCGCCAATCCGCTGATGCATCCGGTGCCGCGGAGCGACCGCTCATTCATCGGCATCGCGTGAGACGATCTTTGACGACGACACTCTCGTGATGACCTGCACGAGGGGCAGGGAAATCTGACTAACGGTGGTCACGCTCGTCCTTGTCTGTGGAAGTCTCTGTTCGCGGTAACTCGATGCGTTGGTCGAGCCGGGCGGCGGAGACACGAGTCGCAGTGAAGGAAGCCGCCCAAAACGAAAAGCGGGCGTCTCATCACTATCATCGGCGAACTTCGAATTGAGTCACTGTGGCCGCTGAATTCAGCTTCGCATGGGGCTCGGGTGTACAGCAGTTCGGCCGATTCTTTCGGACTCGTAGGATGCGTCGGTGTGACGGACCGGAGCAAGTTCCAACGAGCATACGAGCAGGAGCCTGCTTGCAAGGCCGGCCACCTGGGCAGGGTGACGAGAGTTTGGGCAGTCAATCAACGAGTGGCCGCCTACGAATCCTGCAAACGAACCGGCACCTCAATGATCGGCTGCATCGGCTCAAGCTGTGTCTGGTAACGCTGCACGATTTTGTCGTACAGGTTCTTCGTTTTTGGCGCCCGCAAAGTGATGACCAGGGCGTATCGGATTTTGTCACCGGCAGTGGGCTTGCCTGACTCGCGGACTTGGTAGTGCACATCAAACACTGGGTCCTTAAGCGTTTTTGGTTGAAAACGTCGACGGCGATGCAAAGTCGTCCCCCACTTGGGCGCGTCAATTCGTAGTTCCTTCTCGGTGTCGTAATCGGTTCTACGAAAGAAGCTGCTGGAGCGGGGATGCACGGCGTCCTCGTCGAACTTCTGAGCATGAGGACGAAAGGTGACATCGAGTCCGCCCCGCGTGTAGTTACTGGGGTCGTGTGGGTCGGTCTCGCAAGCGAAACAAAACGTGGCGGTCAGCGTCACCATCCCTTCGAGTTTTCCAGACGGCAAAGGCACCGGGGTGCGCAGGTACTGGCCGGGAGTCAACTCGCCCTGATAGACGATGCGTGCTTCGCCCTCAGGGCAGACAACGATCGCCTCGAGATCTTGCGGAACGCGACCCCAGCCAATCTCATGGACCGGAATGTCTTCATCCGGCTCGGAACAATGAACCAGTAACGACTTGATGGCCAGCGCAGAAAGACTCGCTCCAAAGTGGGCACGAACCCCCATTCCCATGTGCAGTGTATAGGGAGAGGCAAGGCTGGTGCCGGCATCGGGTGTGGCAATCGACGCCGTGTCGTCCAGCACGTAGAATGGTTCTTTGCTGCAACCACCGAAGGCAACCACCTCCGGTTTGATGAGTCCGGGGCTTCTGCCAGGACCAATGCAACTGTACGGAGCGCGGGTCCAGTCTTCACCGCGGCTCGTGGCGGCACCGACCGCCAATGAATTGACCGAGTCCGACGGCACTTGAACTCGCGCGTTGCCCGATTCGTGGTCCTTCTCACCTTCATTACCGACGGCGATGGTGGTCAGAGCTTCGCCATCGGAGAGCAGGGAATCGAGCACGGCCGTCCAGGAGTGGACGTCGTAGTCTTCAATTGGCAGTGCCGGCCCGATGCTGAGATTGATGAATGAGTATTTGCGCGACTGCAGAACGTCTCGGATGTGCGCGAGCGCGACGTAGAGTTCGTGCGCATCATCACTCGACTCGTCATCGAGGACGCGGTAGTGGTCGACAACTCCGTAGGGCTGGACAAGCAGCGTGCCTTTCTGCAGCGGGCCGAAGAGCGTGGCCGAAGTCACTCCCGTACCGTGATCGACAAAGTTGTCGACGGCGTTGCCAATCCCTTCCGGTTCATACGCCTGAACGAATTCTGTCGCACTCAGTGCTTCTGAGACGCCGCCATCGAAGACCGCGGCGCGCAGCTGCTTGTCCACCGGTTCCGTGGCTGGCAGTTCAACTGGAAAGGGCTTTGTCCTGGCGTTTGTGCGGATGATGGGGTTGAGCGGGCGCAACTGCGGCATCTCACGAATGGTGCGCAGAAATGAAAACTGACTCAGGTCATTGATGAGTGTCCGCTCGGCGCGAATCGGCAGAAAACAGAGGCCGCCGACTTCGAAGCGTCGATCAAGCTCAGGTGCCAGGTCCAGCGATTGGGCGTAGGCTTCGAAGGCATCAAGAATCTGCGAAGGATGTGGCATGCCGGTGGTATGCAGCACGACCTCAAGCAACGGCTCAGCAATGCGCCGGCGCAGTCGTTGCACACGGTCCGATGGTCCGGGTGCGCGAAACGCCTCGACTTTGAACAGGTCACGCGAAGACCTGTTCGAATCGGTCAGTGTGGGAATGCCCTTGCTGAAGGAAACAAAGTCCTCGCGCCGGGCGGCAACAAACAGTTCCGTCGTTGGCGATTCCTCGGGATCGCGCTTCTTCTTCCATTTCTCCGGCTTGACCCGTGCTGGGCGTGAGCCAATGGCCTCCATCCGTGCTTCTCTGAGTAGATCACCCGGGAAGTACGACTTCGCGGTGTATTCCGGATGCAGGGTAATGAGTCCGACCGTGTAGCCGTCCGGACAGGCGATTTCCGGAAGTCTCTCGAACTGCGTTACGGCAGATGCGAATTGCGATGTCAGTCGAGTCTTTGCCTGGTTCAGGTCATAGGGTGGCGGCTGCGGTTCAACCGCTTTGCTGACTGTCACAGGCGAGGTTAGTCGGTGTCCATTACCGAGTAGAAAGTTCCTTTGCTTCGCCATCGGTCTGCCATCTATTCCTGTTTGTGGACCTGATTCATTTTCCTGAGCGTGTCGCGACTGATCCCGGTGAGTTCATTGATGGCTCGCTGTGAGAGGCCGTTCAGGAAGTGGCGCTGCGCAATTTCCCTCTTCTCGGTCTTTGAATGTCCGTTCATATGCCTCATCACAATGCCGGGAAAAAGCTCTTCAATCGCGCGCTCCTGAAGCACGGCCTGGCGACGAACGGCTTTCAGTTCGCGCTCCACGTCACTAAAGGAATGGCCAAGCATGACTTGGGCCAGCGCCGCTGCCCAGACTTCGTCCGGTTCCTCGCCTTGCTCCATAAAGAGCTTCACCGCGCGCTCAATGGCGTCCAGTTCGGGCAAGGGAAACTCGATCTGGCTCTCAAA
>CALJUK010000215.1 GCA_937975745.1 uncultured Planctomycetaceae bacterium
TCTGGAATCCATCCAACACATCCGCGGTCGGCAATAGTTTGCAGGCTGGCCGCGAGGAGTGAATCGCATGGCTGAAACGACTAAAGCCGTTTGGGGCATTGACATTGGGCAAGCAGGCCTGAAGGCGATCAAACTCCGCTACGCCGAAGCCGCCGACCAACTGGTCGCAGTCGCCTTCGATTATGTGCCGCACGCCAAAATTCTAAGCCAGCCGGACGCGATACCGGAAGAGTTGATTCCCCAAGCCATCGAGACGTTCCTGTCACGCAACGACGTCGACGGGGACCTGGTGGCAATCAGCGTGCCCGGCCAGACGGCGCTCACCCGTTTCATCCAGCTTCCGCCGGTCGAGTCCAGTAAAGTCGCTGAGATTGTCAAATACGAAGCCCGCCAGCAAATCCCCTTCGCCTTGGAAGACGTGATCTGGGATTATCAACCGCTCGGCGGTGGGATCGAAGAAGGCGGTTACATGCTGGAGGCCGAGATCGGCCTGTTTGCAATGAAACGTGAGCAAGTGCTCCAACACTTGCGTCCGTTTGCTGACCGCAAAATCGAAGTCGAGTTGATCCAGGTCGCTCCGCTCGCCCTGCACAACTTCGTCTGTTACGACAGGCTGGGTGTCCGCCCGGACGATGATTTCCCCGGGATGGACGAGCACACCGTCTTGATTGACATGGGGGCCGACAACACCACGCTGCTGGTGACCAACGGTGCGAAGATCTGGATCCGCAATGTTCCCATTGGCGGTAACCACTTCACCCGAGCGTTGACCAAAGAAATGAAGTTGACGTTCGCCAAGGCCGAGCACCTGAAGTGCAACGCCACCAAAAGCCCCGACCCGCGAGCCGTCTTTCAGGCATTGCGGCCCGTCTTTAATGACTACGTGGCAGAAATTCAACGTTCGATCGGCTACTTCTCCAGCGTGAACCGGGACGCCAAGGTGGCCCGCGTGCTGGGGATGGGGAACGGCTTCAAGCTGGCTGGTTTGCAGAAGTTCCTGCAGCAGAACCTGCAGTACGACGTCGAGCGCGTCGAAGTGTTCGACGCACTCGCCGGCGAGTCGGTACTCAGTTCGCCATTGTTCCAGGAAAACATTCTCTCGTTCGCCGTCCCCTATGGTCTGGCCATCCAGACGTTGGGACTGGGGCAAATTCGCACGTCGCTGCTGCCCCCGGAGATTGCCACCGCCCGCAAAGTACGCCGGAAAAAGCCTTGGGCAGTTGCCACCGCCGCCACATTGCTGGCAGGCCTGGCGATGTCTGCGGCCGGTTACAGTGCCGTGGCCCGTTCGGTCAGTGTCGAGCGATTCGGTGGTGCCGAGAGCACACTGCAATCGGTCAAGAGCGAATTGGACGGCTATAAGTCGAGTTTCGGTTCGGCGGAAGGGGAATTTGATTCGTTAATCGACGAAGGGAAGAAGCTCACCAAGCCGTTGAGCGACCGCGAATACTGGTTCGAGATCTATCGGGCCATCAACGAATGTCTGCCGCGGGATCATGGCGATGCAGTGGACGAGATGGACATTACCAAGCGGCATCGCATGAAGTTGCCGATCATTGTTTCCGAAAAAGTGGACAACTTGGGAAAATGGTTTGAGTCGCTTCCCACGGTTCCCAAGGACCGAATGTTACCCGAAGACAAAGAGAAGCCGCCTGAAGGGGAGGGATATGTCTTCACCCTGGAAGGGGTTCACTATCACCACGACGAGAGCAAACCTCGTACGGAAGTCGGCGACCTGTATGTCGTCAACACACTGCTGAACAACCTGCAGTCGTGGACGATGAAACAGGAAGGATCAACACTGGAAGTTCCGGTCCGTCAGATTGGGATTTCTCACGCAACGATCGTACGATCCTATCCGCGCGTTAAGGTAAAGTTCTATCCGTTGGGACAGGGTCCCCGGGTGGACTACGACGCTCTCAGCGCCGGGCGGGGCCGGTTCGGTGCCGACCCGACGATGGCGCCCGATGCCGGAGCATTTGAACCGCGGGCTGATGGTTTTGGAGCAGCTCCAGGAGGGGCACGTCGGGGCGGTGGACTTCTGGACGCCGCCAAAGGACTCAGCACTCGATCACAGACCCAGCCCACATTCATCGAGATTCCACAAACGAAGTTTACGATCCAGTTCGTCTGGAAACCGATTCCGAAGGAAGAACGGCAGGCCGAACCTCCGTCCGCCGGTGCCGCGGAAGGGGCCGGCGATGAAGCGGCCGAAGCTCCCGCCGCATCAGAATAACCAACGCGGGGACGGCAGGCAGCCTTTCGCCAGAGGCGATTCAACCGGCGAAACGGCTTCGACGCTGTGATTCGACGACGCTGTGATTCGACGACGCTGTGATTCGACGACGCTGTGATTCATGAGTGTCACACACGGATCACCGACAGTGAGGAATGAAGGACAGCAGCACGATGGACAAGCTAAAGCCTTTGATTACGCACCACTTCTGGATCCTCTCGGGACTGGCTCTCTTAATCCCGCTTGGGGGATGGTGGTCTGCCACGGGCGCCCTGAAGACGACGATCGAAGAACGTCGGTCAGCGTTGGATTCGGCGTTCAGCGGCATTCCCAGTGGCCAGAATCCCAACAATTCTTGGGTCGAAGCGGTCAAGGTCTACAACGCCCGGGCGGCCAAGTACAACCAGCAGTCCCGTGCGTTCCTGTGGAACTTCCAGAAAGAACGGATGATCTGGCCAAACGACATCCGCGACATTATGGAAAACCTTCCCGACCGGGCGCAGGTCCCCAATCCGGCCCGCGACCTGTACCGGTCCAGCTACTGGCAGGAAGTCCGCCGGGTGTGGGAAGTGATCGAACCATTCCGTGTCGAGTCGGGCAAGGGTCTGATCGACTTTCCGCTGCAAGCGATGCCCCAGGTCGACCCGCAAGTCTGGGACGTTCTGCCTCCAACATCCAAAGAAATGTGGGACGCGCAGGAAGACTTGTGGCTGCTGACAGCGCTCTTCGAAAGGATTGCGCGGGTCAACTCCGGTGCCAGCCTCATTACCGAATCCCCGGTGAAGAGTCTCGTCCAGATTGAATTGCTCGGCGGAGACCGTAGCAAATTGGGAGGCGGTGGTGGCGGCGGCGAAGGTATGGATCCTGCAATGGGAGGCGACCCGGCCATGATGATGGCCGATGAAATGGGGGGGGCCGGCTTCGGAATGGGCATGGGTATGGGCATGCCGGGCCGAGGAGCCGGAATGAACGACGTGAAATCGGTCGACTTCGACCCCGCCAAGGAATTCGGTGACCCCGGCAACAAGGGGGGGGGCTTCGGCGGTGAAGATATCGGCATGATGGGGGCCGACCCTGCCATGATGGATCCGGCTGGAATGGGCGCAGGAATGGCCGCACCGAAGGAAGCCCGCCGCTACGTGGACGACGAGGAGGGAATGCCTTTCAAGACCCGGGCCTTTTATCTCAAGGTTCAGGTCAATCACCGTAAGGTGCCAGATCTGCTGGTGGAACTGACGAACTGCGACTTCCCCGTCGAGATTGTGCGGGTACACCAAGCGGAAATGTACCCGGATGATGTGGAATCCGGCCGAGGAAGCATGGATCTGGCCGGTGGCGCGGGCGACCCGGGAATGGGGCCGATGGGTGCACCGATGACGCGAGGCCGAGCGGCACCAACCCGTTCGATCCGACCTTCGTGGAGGTCTTCTACAGCGACGGTGCCAACCTGGTGGACATCACGACCGACGTGGGCGGAGGCGAGCTCGGTGGTCTGCTGAACGTCCGGGACCAGATCCTGCCG
>CALJUK010000216.1 GCA_937975745.1 uncultured Planctomycetaceae bacterium
ATCGAAGCGTTGGTGACGACGCATCGCTATCACGTTCAGGTGACTGAAAGCCCCACCTTCAGCTTTAACGCGGGAGGTGGTTTCGGAAATCCCAATGCCGTTCCGCTACCTCCCGACGTCGAAATGCAACTGCGAACCGGTCAGCTCCCCTACGGCGTCAACGTCCAGAGGGCTCCATTGCCCGGCGACGAACTCCGCACGCGATCGGTCCCCATTCAACGCCACGAGCAGAATCCGGAAGTCCTGGCGGCGCTGGTGCACTTCACGGGCCAGAACCATGGCTACGACAAGCGGACCTGGCGGCTGTGGTGGGCGTCGCGACAGAAGCTGTAAGTCGATGGGTGGACATGGCGAATCGGCTGCCAAGAGACGAGACGGTCGGCAACAGCGACACTCGGCCAGCCGGGTAGCGTTTGCCGAATCGAAACGCTACGGTGTTCTCGGCGGGTCGCAGTGTCCCGATCGCTGATTCCATTTCCAATCACACTCCGCAGTCGGTACGAAATCGATGTCGGACGTTCAGAATGACCCCCAACGGACGCGGCGAATCGTGCGCCAACGTCTGGAAAGCTGGAAGCGGGCCGGTCTGACCAGTTTGCCGACTCACGTCCCCGTACCAACTGGATCTGAGATTCCTCCGCAGGAAACGATGCCCCCCAAAAGAACAACAGGCGGTTCCACCGCGGCCCAGGCGACAGATTCGACACCGCAACAGCGGTTGGACGTCATTGCGGAAGCGGTTTCCCGCTGCGTTCGCTGTCAGGAATTGGCCGACACGCGCACGCAGACTGTTTTCGGCGTGGGAAATCCCGAGGCCCGAATCATGTTCGTTGGGGAGGCGCCCGGTGCCGACGAAGATCGGCAGGGCGAACCGTTTGTCGGACGGGCGGGCCAGCTGCTCAACAAGATCATCGAAGCCTGCAAGTTGCAGCGATCGGACATCTACATTGCCAACATCCTGAAGTGCCGACCGCCCGGCAATCGCAACCCGTCCGACACCGAGGCGGCCAACTGCCGCGAGTATCTCGACGCGCAAATCCGTATTGTCTCGCCCGAGTACATTGTCTGCTGGGGGTCGATCGCGGCGAAGAATCTGCTCAACAGTGACGAAACGATCGGCAAGAGGCCGGGTAAGTTCTATGAGTACGGTCAGCCCAAACTCCTGTGCACGTCACACCCTTCGTACCTGCTGCGAAACCCGGCTGCCAAAAAGCCTGTCTGGGAAGACATGCAGTTTCTGTTCAAGGACATGGGAATCGATCTGGTGTAGAACCAGCCTGCTTTGCAGGTCAGTGAGTGTCCAAACGCCGCCACAATTGTCCGCAATGCGGACTAGTCGAGAACCTTGATCCGAATGTTCTTCCAGCGGACTTCTTTACCGACCTTTGACTCGTCGTTTCCCACACCATGGACCTGCAGCGCGATGAGGCCTTTGGGAGTCATCGAATCCGTCAGGTCGGCAGCGGGAACACCGTTCAGCCAGGTTTTGATCGAATCGTCCCGGCATTCGATGCGAAAATGATTCCAGTCGTTCTGCTTGAAGGCGGCCCTCGCCATGGGGTTGTCTTTCAGGTCGTTCAACCAGCCGCGGCGGGACTCGTCGTAGATGCCCGCGGTCCAGGCTCGCTCGGAGGGGTCGATTTCGACCTGGTAGCCGAAGACCACGCCTGCCTTCCGTGTCGACTTGCGACCACCGATTTCAACCTCTGTGTCT
Organism: uncultured Planctomycetaceae bacterium; assembly: GCA_937975745.1. Taxonomy (GTDB): domain Bacteria; phylum Planctomycetota; class Planctomycetia; order Planctomycetales; family Planctomycetaceae; genus CALJUK01. The sequence continues at coordinate 1,715 of CALJUK010000216.1, forward strand.
TTCTCGTAGACCTCGCTACGAATCTGCACGCCAGAGTTAAGGACCGGATCGACTTTGAAATCCAACTCCAGAATGAAGTCGCCGTAGGTCTCCTTCGTGCAGAGAAAACTATTTGGCGTACTCGGGACACTCTTTCCGACAACCATCCCGTCTTCGACCCGATACTCGGCCTTGCCTCCCCGTTGCACCCAGCCGTCCAATGTCGTACCGTCAAAGAGCTTCTTGAATCCGTTTGAATGAGAGCTCGCCGTCTCTGCAGCGAACAGGGCTGGGGCGCAGGCAACGACTGCCAGGCACGCCACGGCGGCGAGAGTCTGCAGGGCGCGAATGGGGCGAAGTGTCATTGCGGGTTCCTTCTGATGAGGCGTGATGTCGAAATTGTTGTTGCGTGTCGACTCAGCGCAGATTCAAAGCGATGGTAGAAGCGTTTGCCACTGCCGCAGCCGGTTGAGGGTGCACGGGCAACCGGTTGTCAAACGGATATTCCCGGCCCCGATTAATGGCATGCTGTCGTACAAGAGAAAGTCTACCGGATTCGCACTGGCCAGGGCAGCCTGCAGCGACTTTGCTCCAGGACGGCGAACGGCCGACCGATCTGAACGGCCTCTTTGCAGACTGATCGCACGACATGAGCCATCGTTACAGATGTGAGACCTATCCCGCCAGCCGTCTTGCGGAAATTGACCGAGCGGCCTGGGAGGGTGTGTGCGATTTCGCGGCGAATCCTTTCATGGATCTCCGGTTTCTCTCGGTGTTGCACAGCGCGCTGGGTCCCGAATCGCGGTTCTGGGCTGTCCTGGTCCGTGACGAGCAACAACGAGCGGTCGCCGCGACGTACTTTTGCACCTACCGCATCGACGCCATTCCCGCGCTGCCTGAATTCCTGCGTCCACCCTCCGAGTGGATTCGCAGCTGGTTTCGCGGCTACTTGAAAATTCCGTTGTTGATCGTCGGGCAGCCAATCGGAACAGGTCAGGGAAATCTCGCGTTCGAGTCGGATGTCGACTTCGCGCCGTTGTGCGAAGCGCTGGATCAGGCGGCAAAGCAAGTCGCTCGGGAAACGCGGGCCAAGTTGATTCTGTTCAAAGAATTCGAAGCGCCTCTGGCTGACCGGCTGGAACCACTGTTGCAGAGTGGCTACACACGGATGAAGAGCGTGCTGACCTACACACTGCAGGCCGACTACCGCGACTTCGAACATTACTACGAAACGCGCAGCAAGCGGACCCGAGCCAACATGCGAAAGGTGATGGCCAAAGCCGATGAGGCCGCAGTAATCTGTCTGCAACTCTCCGGTGGAGACGACGTCGCCAAGCTTCACACTGACGAAGTCCACCAGCTCTACGAAAACGTCCGCCTGCGGGGGGAAATGCAGTTTGAAGTTGTACCGGCGGAGTTCTTCCGCGAACTTGCCCGGCAGTTCCCCGAGCAAGCACGATTCACACTGCTGAAGGCGGGGGAGAAGGTCGTGGGATTCTGCTGCGGTCTCTCGGCTGGTAAACGACACACCATGCTGTATTGCGGGATCGACTACGATGTGAACGAAGACGCCGCCGTTTACTTCAATACGGTCTACCGCGGTTTGGCGGCGGCATTGGAAACCAGTGCCAGCGAAATCAATGTTGGGCAATCGGCTGATGAGTTCAAGCGGCGGATGGGATGCGAGGGGCGTCCGCTGTTCATGTTCCTCAAGCCGACCGGCTTTGTCCTGTCGATTCTCTTCGGGGTCTTTCGTTCGGTCTTGTTCCGTAACGACACGCCGGTCCCGGCTGAGAACGCGACGGCAGCGTCGCCGAGTTCCGCCGACAGGTGATTCCGCCGACAGGTGATCGTCAGGCAAACTCGGGCAGCAGCAGTTCCGGAGATGCCGACGAACGGGTGCCAAACCGGGGAGGGTTGTCAGCGTTGCGGAACGTGAAGACGGCCGAAAACTTCGGCTGGTGGGAATGGTTTCGCGATGCCGCATGAAACGTCAAACTGTGGAACAGCAGCACGTCTCCCGGTTCGAGGACCGCGTCGATCTGTCGATCGATCAATTCGATATTCGCCGGCAGATCGGTGCGAAGAAACAGCTCGTCGTCCAACCGGTCCCGTGACATCGGCCCGAGATGCGTTCCGGGGATGAGTTTCAACCCCCCGTTCTCGGGGTACTCGTGACCAAGTGCAGCCCACAGGCTGATCAACTCCGGCCGCTCGAACGACCAGTACCGAATGTCCTGATGCCAACCGGTGTCGCTGCTGTGGTTTGGCATCTTCGTCATGATGCAGTTGTGGTGCGCCAAAGGCATGACGACTCGGCCACCGAGTAGTTGCTGCAGAATCTGTACGATTGGGCGGCTGGCAATCCACTCGGTGAACACCGGATGTCGTCCATGCGCCTGCTTCAGGCGGCGGATTGTCCGGCCTCCGACGTCGTTCAACGATTCGGGAGCACCGGGATACTGTAGCTCGGCCTCCAGCTCCAGCGGTTCGAGGCCTTCCTGCATCTGCTGCTGAGTCACCCGCAACATGGTTTCGCGGGTCTCTTGGGGCAAAAAGCCACGGAGAATCACGTACCCGTTCTGGCGGAAGGAGGCGACAGCGTCGCCAGGGGCCTGTTCCATCAGAGTGGTCTCTGACGACTGCGGATTTTCGGACACTCCAACGACTCCCTCTGATCGAGACGGCCGGGTCACCACTGGGGGGCCGGCACCGGAGAAGGCCGATGCCGACGCATTCACAATCGTCACGCCTACTGGCCATTCCTGCAAGAGCCCCGCCATTTGCTTTTTTCAGGACACCAGAATCGCCACGAGGTTCTGACCACGCGGACCTTGTGACTTGAGTCAAGATTTGGAATGGGCGTTCTTATGGTCTGGACCGGAGCCAGGGCGGGGTCTATCATTCACCGGGGCGAAAAGAGCACTCTCGGTGCGCGCGTTAAGCGACATCCGTGAGCGGTTCTGAGGATTCTTGTCACGGAACTGCGCTGGCCGTCCGAGCGAATTGCTGTCGTTCCTACGAGAGGGGTGTGTAGTGGGAAAGTGGCGTAAAGCCATCCTGTCATTCATTTTGAGTCTCCTGGCCCTCATCCTGGGGACCGGGTCGTACATGATTTTGGCCAGCCTGAAACAGCCCCCCGAACTGCGCGAGCCCGTTCTGAAGACCTACAACGTCGAGGTCTTTGACGTCCGACTCAGCGACGTTCGCGAGATCGTGTCCGGCTTTGGGGCGGCAACCGCCGATCACGAGGTGTTGCTGTCAGCTCAGGTTGCCGGCGAGATCACCGCCATTCATCCCAATCTGGAGGTGGGCAGGTCCGTACGGCGGCCTGTCGTGCTGGAGGGCAACGAGGGACAATCGCAGCCTTTTCCGGGTGACTTGCTCATCCAGATTGATCCCGAGGAATACGAAGAACGCGTCGTCCAGGCCGAAACGCGACTTTCCGAAGACGTCGAGGCGCTTCGTGAACTGGACCAGGAGCAGGCCAACAAGCGACTGTTATTGGCCAAGGCCCAGGCGGACGTGAAGACCTACCAGGAGGAGTACGCCCGTGTCGAGGAACTCCTCAAGCGGGGGGTCGCCGCCCAGAGCGAACTCTCGACAGCCAAGCTGGAGTTGCAGCGATACGAAACGGCGATGTTGACGCTGGAGAATCAAATTCGACTGATCCCGGTTCAAAAGAACCGAATTCTTCGCCAGCAAGAGACGCATCACTCGGACCTCAAGCTGGCCAAGCTGAACCTCAACCGTGCCAGTGTTCGCCCGCCATTCGACGGTGTGATCAGTGAGGTCCATGTCGAGGAAGGACAGTACCTGCGCGTGGGCGACCCCATCGCTCGCTTAACCGATCTCTCGACGGTTGTCGTGCCAGTTCCGTTAAGCCTGACCGACTACGACAAGATTGAATCGGCCGTCCGCGCCGGTCGCGAGCCCGAAGCCCTGCTCGCTGAGAACTCGACATCGAAAGCTCGGTGGAAAGGGCATGTGGCCCGAGTGGCACCCGAAGCGGACACCTCCACGCGAACGGTGATGGTTTACGTGGAAGTCGACAATCGGCAGCAGGAATCTCCACTACTGCCGGGTACCTTCGTTCAAGCCCGCATCGACGGACCGGTCCTTAAACAGACGTTGCTCGTCCCGCGCGACGCGATCCGCGAACATCACGTGTTCCTGAACGACAATGGAATCGTCCGTCAAACACCTGTCACAATCGAACGGACGCTGCAGTCGCTCGCGCTGTTGACTTCCGGTGTGGCTGATGGTTCCGAAGTGATCCTGACCAACCTGGACGTCATTTTCGAAGGCGCACAGATCGAGGTCCAGCGGCATGTGAAGCTGGTCGACGAACTCGAACAGCAGCAGCCGCAAGTGGCTCGACCGCTACTTGTCGAAGGTGAGCTGATGTTCGGCAAGAGCCAGCCGGTCAACTGACGGCGACAAACGTTGCCGGCATTCGACTCCGGCGTACCCA
>CALJUK010000217.1 GCA_937975745.1 uncultured Planctomycetaceae bacterium
TCCCAGGACACGGCATTTCCAGTGCCGCACAATCGGCCACTCTGTCATCTCTCCGTGCAGGTCCACGAGCCCCTTGCGGAGGTCGCGTGCGGATGATACTACCAAACAGTTCGATGTTCTGTCACCCCTCAATGGATGTGGTTTCTGACGGTTCCGTCGCCAGCTGGTCACCGGTATCGGATGTGCAGAATTCTCCGCAATGAAAGGTCTCCTCCAGGATGCGCGCCCTGACGCTCAAATCGTCCGGAGTTCAATTCGAACGGGATTATTCTCCCCCACCAGCGGCTGACGGCGAAATTCCCGTCCGGGTCCTCATTGGCGGCATCTGCGAGACGGATCTCCAACTGATCCAAGGCTATATGGGCTTCGACGGAGTCCTGGGGCACGAGTTCGTTGGCATCGCCGAAGAGGGAGAACACGCCGGCAAGCGGGTCGTCGGCGAAATTAATTGTCCCTGCCGCGATTGCCCCGCCTGTCGGGCCGGCCAGACCAACCACTGCCCCAACCGGACGCTGGTCGGAATCCTGAAGCACGACGGTGCCTTTGCGGATCGGGTCTGGCTGCCCCCCGAGAACCTCCACGTGCTGTCGGACGAAATTCCCACCGAGGTGGCCGTCTTTGCGGAACCCTTAGCTGCCGCGTTCCAGATTCCGTCACAACTCAAACTGGACGGCAGCGAGTTTGTCGTCGTCCTGGGAGATGGTCGGCTGGGGAATTTGTCGGCACAGGTCATTCATGCATTGGGCTGCCGATTGCTGGTTGTCGGAAAGCATCCGAAGAAGCTGGACCTGCTTGATCGGCTGGGAATCGAGACGCGTCTGCTGGATGACGTCGATCTGGACCATGCCGCTGACGTCGTGGTCGATTGCACCGGCTCGCCGAACGGAATTACGACGGCCTTGCGACTGGTGCGCCCACTGGGAACGATCGTCCTGAAGACAACCGTGGCTGGGGAGCCTCCTGTTTCTCTGGCGCCGGTGGTCATCGACGAAGTGACAATCGTCGGCTCCCGTTGTGGCCCTTTCCCCAAGGCATTGTGGGCTTTGGAAACAGGCCAGATCGACGTCCGGCCGCTGATTTCAGCCCATTTCCCGCTGGAAGAAGGTGTGCAGGCCCTTGAAGCGGCGCAGCGCAGCGGCACGCTGAAGGTGCTACTCCAAATCAATCGAGAGTAGCGGCTGCGCGAGCGACGTGGCCCAGCGAGTTGCTGCGACGCCGGGCGGAGAGACCATCGCTGTCATGCGCCGTCGGGCTGTCCTGAGACGGTCGGCCCGTTTGAGGACGGCGGACCGCTGACGAGTTCGGCTACGACCGATGGGCCGGAATCACTAAAAGCTCGTTGTGGATGGTTCGCGAGCGGGCCACAGAGCGGGCTGACTCTTGGGCCAATTGCTTGTGATAATACGAACCGACAACGCCTTCCAATGTGACGGAATGATCGTCGATCCCGACCCGGATTTTTCGGGACGAGAGCTGGGCATATCGGCCCAATGCCGACTCGACCAATTCACGCGTGTCGTGATACGAGTCATCTCGGCGATGAGTCTGCATGACAGTAGTAACCTTTCTTCGAGAATCCGTCCAAGCAGGTTGCTGTCGCTGACGGTGTGGTGCGGCGGGACTCCAAATCCTGCCGCTGCGACGGGAAAACCTAGCTCACACCTTCAGGATTGTCCAGGAATCAGACAAAGATTGGCTGCCGTTACTATCGGCAGCACTATCCCCGCTCAGCCGACCGCAGTTTGAATTCCCGTAGTATTCGGCCAATCGTTGAAATCGGGAAAAATAGACCGTGAATTCTGCGTGAAGAGGAGGCGCGGCATCATTCGACGGGTAAAGAGGACCGGTTATCCCGAATCTCCGGCCTGCTCCATTTCAGCCACCGATCCGCGGAAGTGGCTTTTGAGGGCAATTACCAGCCGAAGTTGCTGCCATTGACCTGCGGGAAATCCCTCCGACCGCACGGTCCAACGCCGTTGTTGAGATATTTTTGCCGGTTTTCAAAGTGGTCTGGACAGGATTTGCCGAATTTATAAGATTCCCCATCCCCCGGGAGCACTTCCCGGTCACCTTCGAATGATCACATCAGATTCATCCCGCACGAATCTCGCTGGCTTATCCTGTTACCGTCTCCCACGTTGCGACACCCGACCAGGCATGGTTGCTGCAGTCGATTCGTGACGAGCAACGCCCACACGTTCTGCAACGCCAGTCAATGAAGGACCCGACGGATGCATTGGACGCACCGCAGTCTCTGTTGTTTGCTTGTGGTCAGCCTCTCCGGCTGCTACGCCTACTCCCCATACCGCCCATACGGAATGGGGGGCGCTTATCCGGGTGTTTATTCCACACCGCCAGCGGGTGGCCCCATGATGGCACCCGGCACAACTTACGCGCCTGGCGCCCAGAGTTTCAGTCCGCCCGTCGCATCCTATGGACAGCTCCACTCAGGGGCTTGGCAGTCGTCACAGGTGCCGACCAACCAGCCGCAAAACAGCGGCGCGACGGCGACCCCACCCGGTTCGAACGGCGGAAATTCGGGTACCGACTCCGAGGATCCAGTCAGTGTCCCCGGGGCCGAGTCCGACAGCGACACGCAACCTGCGGACGAATTCACCTCGCCCTTCGACCAGACCAGTACGACACCCGGCAGCACCAATCCCAACGGAGTCGAGCTCAACGGAATCGAGCCAGCCGAAGGACTGGCGGGCGAAGCGGTCAACCGCGAGGCCTCGGCTCAACCGTCCAACCTTCGCGTTGCCTCTGCGTCACGCACTTTGGGAGAATCGCTCGAAGGCCCCAGTCCGTATGGCTATGACAAGAACAGCTACCGCTGGATGCGGGGAATTGTCGACTTCGACGCCGAGAAGGGTACCTGGAATCTGATCTACAGCCTGACACCGGACGCCTCGGATCAGTTCGGCGGAAGCATTACACTTGCCGACGATCCACGATTGGCTTCCCTGACAAACGAAGACGTCATCCTTGTCGAAGGGGCCGTCGATGCGAGTCGGCCCGACGGCTTTGGCAAACCCGTTTACCGGGTGGCCTACCTTGCCCGGTTGGTGCCGAAGACCTAACTTTTTTTCACGCCTGGATTTCGACGGCTCGCTTCCGCCGCTACCACCTTTCGTAAGCTTTGGCTAGACTGTCCCCAGCCGGACGGCAACGTCCCGCGGTGTTTCATTGGTTTGGACAGTCCTGCGGATTTAATGTGAGCTGCATTGCGAATGGCTGCGACACGAGGCGGTGCGAACGAGGTTTTGCGTAGCCCGGAACTTCTGGAACCGACGGGCAGTCGTCTCCTCATCGTCGACGTGCAGGAAAAATTGCTGCCCGCGATCCCGGAAAGCCGCCGGTTGATCGCCAACTGCAGCCGCCTGATCCGCGCCGCTGCCATTTTCGACGTCGCGGTCTCAGCCACCGAACAGTACCCCAAAGGGCTGGGACACACAGTCAAACCGCTTTCGGACTTGCTCCCTCCTGCGATCGAGAAGACAACGTTCAGCTCGGTTCCGGTTCTCGACTGGTGTCGCGCCGATCCCGTCGAGATTGCACCACATACGGTCGTGGTAGCGGGAATCGAAGCCCATGTTTGCGTGCTGCAGACCGTTTTTGATTTGATTGCTCGGGGTTTTCGTGTTTCAGTGGTTGCCGACGCAATCGCCAGCCGCCATCTGCAGGACGAAACAATCGCATTGCAGCGGATGCTCTCCGGCGGTGCGGTCATCACGACGCTCGAATCGGTTCTGTTCGAGTGGTGTCAGCGGTCCGGGACCCCCGAGTTCAAGAAAATCAGCGCTCTCGTGAAAGAGGGCTGTCCGTAATACCCAAATCGCCTCGTCCGGGTGCCACCGCGACAGGTCGTTCGAGGAGTCAGCTATCATGAGTCAACTGATCCCCGGCGCAGTCAATCCGCCCAGCCGCATCTTGTTGGGGCCCGGCCCCAGCGAAATTCCGGCCCGTGTCCGTGCCGCATTGGCTTCCGAGACGGTCGGTCACCTCGATCCGTATTTTCTGAAGATTATGGACGAGTTGCAGGGGATGTTGCGGCAGGTCTTCCGGACTGACAACCAGTTGACGCTGGCAATGAGCGGAACCGGTAGTGCGGGTATGGAGACGTGTATCGTCAATCTTCTGGAACCGGGAGACCGAGCTCTCATTTGCGTGAACGGCGTCTTCGGCGGGCGAATGGCGGACGTCGCGCGGCGGACCGGTGCCGAGGTCACCACGATCGAACGCCCGTTCGGGGAAGTCTTCTCACCGGAGGAATTGGCGGAAGCAGTTGCCCAGGTGTCCCCGAAAGTGGTCGGCATTGTCCACGCCGAAACGTCGACCGGGGCCTGTCAGCCGATCGAGCAAATTTCAACAATCGTCAATGATGCCGGAGCGCTGCTGGTCCTCGACTGCGTGACATCCCTGGGAGGAATGCCTGTCGAAATTGACGCCTGGAATATTGCCGCCGCCTACAGCGGGACGCAGAAGTGCCTTAGTTGTCCGCCGGGACTGTCCCCTGTGACGTTCGGTCCGCGGGCCGTCGAAGCGCTGGAAGCCCGCAAGACGAAGGTGCAGAGTTGGTACCTGGACCTCGCGATGATTCGCAGTTACTGGGGTGGTTCTCGGGCTTATCACCACACAGCTCCCATCAACATGAACTACGGGCTGCACGAGGCGTTGCGGATCACGCTCGAAGAAGGCCTGGAAGCCCGCTTCGCACGCCATCGCCGCAACCACCTGGCATTGAAGGCCGGCCTGCAGGCGATTGGGATCGAATACGCCGTTGCCGCCGAGCATTCCCTTCCGATGCTGAACGCGGTGCAGATTCCCGCGGGTGTCGAAGATGCCGCCGTTCGCCGCCAACTGCTGAACGAGTTTGGTGTGGAGATTGGTGGTGGTCTGGGATCGATGGCCGGGGACCACCAGTACTCCCCGGAAGGTCCTGGTCTTTCTGGCCGGGCTGGAGAAGTGCTTGCTGGATCAGAACTTCCAACTCAACGCCGGTGCCAGCATTGCGGCCGCCAACGAATTCTACCGCTCGAATCCTGCGTGACGTGGGGTGTCGCTTCACCGGTCGGTCTGCACGACGCGCACGCCGGTGCGAACATCGGATAAGTCACCTTTGCCGGTGACCGTGCCGCGAGTATACTCCGGACCGCAGCCGCTGGGATGCTGGTGACTTTCTGACTGAAGGAAAAGGATTTCCGATGCGTACGATCGCCGTCATGAACCAAAAAGGGGGGGTCGGTAAGACGACCTCCAGCGTCAATCTGGCTGCGGGTCTGGCGAGGAGCGAGCGTCGCGTCTGTCTGATCGATCTTGATCCCCAAGGCCATACGTCGCTGCACCTGGGGGTCCAGCCTGCGAGCGATGCCCCCAGTGTTTATCGGGTTTTCTCGGGTGAGAACTCTCTGGCCGATGTGAAGCAACTCGTGGCGGAACGGCTGTGGCTGATTCCCGCGAATCTCGATCTGGCTGCGGCGGAAGTCGAGCTGGCCGATACACCCGGCCGCGAGCATATTCTCCGCAATGCGATCAACACCCTGGCCGAGTCGGAACAGTTCGACTACGTCATCATTGACTGTCCCCCGTCGCTGAGCCTGTTGACGATCAACGCGTTGTCGGCTGTTCGGGAAGTCTTCATCCCGCTGCAGCCGCACTTCTTCGCCCTGCAGGGGCTTTCGAAATTGTTGGAGACGACGGCGCTGATCTCTCGCCGTCTCAACCGCGACCTGCGTGTCTCGGGTGTGATCTTGTGCCTGTACGAGACGGCCACGCGATTAGCGGCCGACGTCAGCGACGATCTGAAGGCGTTCCTTGACCGTAGCGACCCCAATGCTCCGTGGGCCGGCGTAAAGATTTTCGAAAGCCGTGTCCGCCGCAATATCAAGCTGGCGGAAGCCCCAAGTTTCGGGCAATCGATCTTCGACTACGACAAGAAGTGCGCCGGTTCTGTCGACTACGGTGCTCTGGTCGAAGAAGTGATCGCTCAGGAAGACCGACGGACCGCCGAGCCACCGCTCCGCAAAGCTGGCTGAGTTCTCCTTTGCCAAGAGCCGGATCGCCGCACGCCCTGCAACAAGCCCGCTAACCTTCTCCCAGTTGATCGATCTGGCGGGAGGCACGGTACAGCACGACGGCCAGAATGGCCACCAGGAGCGTAACCAGGCCG
>CALJUK010000218.1 GCA_937975745.1 uncultured Planctomycetaceae bacterium
CTCGACGATCTCGTCACTTTCGATGTCCACAATCTCGACCTGGACTTGAAAGCGAACTGCATGCGTTCTTCCCAAGCGAAGGTCGTTGCTTCGGCCACCAAGAAACCATGTCAGCCTTTCGCAAAAGCAATTCAAGGTTCCCTCAACAAACAGCATGGCAGCTTGCCTTTGCTCAAGTGACATGGCAGCGACACCGTCGTAATATTTGCGACGAATCGTTCCAACTGTTGTCCGTGATTCTTCGGATTCGATCAATTTCTTGGAAGCGTCGAGTGACCAATTCCGAAGCCAGAAGACGAATTGTCCGAACAAATCCACGAAAACTTCATGCCTCTCTCGGCAATCTGCCGGCAGTTGGTCATATTGGCAATCAATTGTTAGCGGACGTCGTTGAGTCATGGCTGTATCCGGTGTAATGGTAAGAAATCGGATCGGTGAATGTCTTTGTTCAGTTCAATCAACTTCTTCAAGGCGGAGTTCGGTGCGTCGGTATGCTTTCGCAGGAGGCCGATGTCATTGGCCAGAAGATCTCGTGCGCTGGCTGACGCTCCACGGGCCTTCTGTGCCGCATTGATTGCCGTGTGCTGGTCAATTGATATGCGAATGGCAGGTTCATTTCCGATCTTGTTACGCGGGTTGAAGTTCCCGAGCAGCGACTCGGCCTCCCTGGATTGTGACACGTGGTGAACCTGAGTGTCTGCGAGGCTGTTCTTTCGCAGATCCTTCGCCAGGCCGACGTCGTATAGCTCGCCACAGCTATTATGCACCAGGCTTCCAACGGTGCCGACGCGGAAGACATGCTCTGTCGTTTCCAGATTGTACAACAGGCCGTCGAAACCGGTCCATGGCGTGATGGATTCGACACGTCGCGGGCCGAATTCCGTGTCGATCAGTTCCGCAACACGCAGCTCACCGACAGGGACAAAGTCGTGGCGGTCGACCGACCAATACGGATGGTTGTCGGTGACTCCCGTCGGTTCACTCTGGCCTGCGATGCGGAGGTGAACCAGCTTGGTGCCCGGTACGCATTGATGGACAAACTTGCCCGTGACGACGGTGCCGACGCCGGTCTGGATCGGCGGACAGTCGTTGATGGCGATGACCGTCGCGTCCCCGACCGCTCCCATCTCGTGCAGGTCGAGATGGATGGTGCTCCCCGGCTGGGCTCCGTAGGCCTCAATCCACTCCATCGGCCGGAGGAGTTCGATGGTGAGCGCACCGCCCGCAGATTTGCGCATCTGCAGGTGGATTGTCCGCCAGGTGGCCGGGACCGGTTCGAAATCCTCGACCTGTTCCCTCAGCGGATTCCTGGCGGCGAGCCGTTACTCTTCTAGGAGTAGTGCAAGACTCGCCTCCAGTGCAGCGGCAGGAAGGTCATACTTGATTGCCGCATGTATCAACGCTCTAAGGACCGCGCGCTCGAAAGTACGAGCCATCTCCTCACGGTTGGACGATCGCAATACGTTACTGTCGACCTCAATCGACAACGGAAGGTCATGGTAACGCTTGTTTATCGGCTGGTAGCGCGGTTCGGTTTCATTCTTGACACCGTATCGCAGGCAAACTGTCACCCATTCGAATGGTGCGTCCTGGAAGTAGCCTGAGTCAATGAGCAACTTTTCTAACTCATCGCGAACCTGTGTCGCAACTTCTATTGTGAATCGAGGCATTCTTCCTTCAGTCAACGCAACGCCACAGAGGCCGAGCCGTCGGTTATGTGTCTTCGACATCTTTACTACCGATTGGTCAGGTTTCCAGGAAGGGACTCTTGTCCGAAAATGCTTCGAAAGCGATTGATCAGCTGAGTTTCGTACTCGCGTGCTGCCCGCTTGTTCGGGAATGTCTTCAGAACTTCAGAATGGTAGAAGTCATTGGTCTTTCGCGAAAGCTGTCTCACCTGCTTTTCGGCACGAATTGAAGCACCATCTCGAACGCGGAGCCCTTGTGCGCTTTCGCCGATCTTGTACGTTCCATTCGGACCTCCGATCGCGTAAACGTGCGTTTCACCCTCGTAATCCAAGGAATTCTTGCTGACTGCCTTGGCGCACATGTTGTGCACCAACAGTCCCAGCGAAGAGACATGGTACTGGTGGGTGCCGTCGATCTCCAGATTGTAAACACGTGCCGGTGGGCCGCGGGGTGTAATCGACCCGACAGCCACCTGCTCGCCGTGCACCGTCCGCAGCGTTTCACCGATCCGTAATTCACCCACCGGAACGAATGCCTGACGGTCGACCGACCAGAAGGGATGCTCCGGCGTCACGCCGATCGGCTCGGCCTGGCCGGTGACGCGTAGTTCAATGATTTCGGACGCCACGTGCGAGAAGGTGCCTGTCACGACTTCGCCAATGCCCGCTTCGATGCTTGGGCAGGGCTCGATCGCCAGGATGAGCGCTTCGCCGTTGGTCTCCTGCTCGGAGAGATCGAGCGGCACGCGTCTGCCGACTGCGATCCCCTGCGACTTGATGAAATCGGCGTGGCGGAGCAGTTCCGAGTCGATGACGGTGCCATCATCAAGGAAGAACTGCAGCCGAATGAGTGTTATCGCCCCGCGTTGGCGGAAACTGTCGCCTAGGAATCAGCGTAGGGGACACCTACTACTCGACTGAAGTCGCTGAGCTCTCTCGTAGGCAAGTGGTAGGTGGCTGCAATGCGAAAGATCGCTGGAATCAACACGCTCAGAAATGCAGCCTTTACTTCTTGTTTGGATGCTCGCTTCAGGGGAACTATGTCAACTTCAACTGCAAACTGCAACTCTTTGTGTCGCGAGTTGATCCTCCCCAACGCAGCATACGGGTCGAACTTTGTCCCAAATCGCACGATTCCACTGAGCAGCTTAAACGGCGATCCTTTCAAGAAATCGTCTCTGCGGAGATACTCATTGATCTCTCTTGTGATTTCGACCATCACAGGTCCGGATTCTCGAATGTCACCCCTGACAAGCCCAACACCTCCAAGAACAAGACTCAGGTCATGCTTCATTACTCGCTCCAGGATCGCATTTATCGCAGGTTGCCGGGGAGCTTGTCATAGCCATAAAGACGCCGGAACGTGTCTTTCCATCGTCGTTCAAAGTCGAGCGCCGCACCGGCTGACGGCAAGTCATCCTTACGAATGACGCTTCGAAAACCGCCACTTCCCCCATTGGCAATGTCTGTTCGGTTAAGGCGCCGAACCTGCGCCTCCGCGCGCTTCGAGGCACCGTCGCTCAGGCGAGTTCCCATTGAACTCTTCCCAACCTTGTGAATTGATCCGTCCGGCGCCGTTATTACGTATACATGCGATTTGCCCTGATAGGCTCGCGAATTCTTGTGAATCGTTTCGGCTGCGCCTGCATACGCATTATGCACCAAACTGCCAACGGAGCCGACGCGGAAGACGTGCTCTGTCGTCTCCAGATTGTACAGCAGGCCATCGAAACCGGTCCAGAACGTGACCGAGTCGACACGCTTCGAACCGAATTCCGTGTCGACCAACTCACCAATCTGCAGTTCACCGGCCGGGATGAAGTGGTGGCGGTCGACCGACCAATACGGATGGCTGTCCGTGACTCCCGTCGGTTCACTCTGGCCTTCGATCCGCAAGTGAACCAGCTTGGTGCCCGGTGCGCACTGATGGACGAACTTGCCCGTGACGACCGTGCCGACGCCCGGTTCGATCGGCGGACAGTCGTTGATGGCGATGACCGTGGCATCGCCGACGGCCCCCATCTCGTGCAGGTCGAGGTGGACCGTGCTTCCCGGCTGGGCTGCGTGGTCTTCGATCCATTCGATCGGTCGCAGAAGTGCGATGGTGAGCGCACCGCCCGCAGATTTGCGCATCTGTAGGTGGATTGTCCGCCATGTGGCCGGATCGGGCTCGAAGCGTTCGACCTGTTCCCG
>CALJUK010000219.1 GCA_937975745.1 uncultured Planctomycetaceae bacterium
ACCCCTGACCTTCTGGCTGCCAGCCAGACGCTCTCCCAACTGAGCTAATCCCCCAGATTCGGTCGTCGGTTCGCAAACGGAACGGACTGCAACATGATCGGCCATACGCCGCAGCCGACGACAGCGATTTTGACATCGAGTTACGATTTCTCGAAACCCGAGTCGTCGCCCGTCAGGCGAGAGGCCAAATTAGCATTCGCGCCGGAACGTGTCAAGCAGCCCGGCGTGTTCTCAAAACGTTGCATCATACTCCTATTACCGGATGAGATAACGGGTTGTGTCTTGCTCGCACTGCGCCGGTGGAAGATCGGCAAAAACAGCCGATCGCCGCGACGTCCGTCAGTCCTGTTTGTCGGACGGTGGGATCAACTGTTCGGGAGTGTTGCCTGCTGGCCAGCCAGTGTCGCAGCCAGTTCCTGGATATGCCGCAAGTCGAGTTTGCCCGAGCCGAGCACGGGAATCTCTTCCACCTCGTAGAACGAATCGGCAGAGGGAATCCACAAGTTGGGAATGTCTTTTTTCGCCAGTTCCGCCAGGATTTGCTCCTTCGGCCTGTTCAATGGTCTGTGCAGAACGATCAGCCGTTCCCCTTTCTTCGGGTCGGTGGCGGATGTGACAGCCAGTTGCATGCCGACGGTCTCTTCATCCTGACTGGGATCGGAAATGATCTGTGTCAGCAGTTGCTCGACCAGAACGTGGGGCACCATCTCGCCGCCAATTTTCGAAAAACGGCTTTGGCGGCCGGTGATGGTGATAAAGCCGTCCGCATCGATGCGGCCGATGTCTCCCGTGTTGTACCAGCCATCGTGTACCACTTCGGCCGTCTTCTCGGGCTGGTTGAGGTAGCCCTGCATGACGTTCGGGCCCTTGAACCAGAGGAGACCATCCTCGTTGGTTCCGAGTGTTTCGCCGGTTTCGGGACGCGTGACGCGGGCCACCGTACCGGGGATGCAACGGCCGATGGTTCCGAGTTTCAATTCACTGGTACTGCCGTCCTGTGTCCGGTTGGCGGGGACGTTAAACGCTCCCACGGGAGAGAGTTCGGTGCAGCCGTAACCTTCGGTCGGGGCCACGCCAAACTTATCGCGGAACGCTTCGTACAAGTCGAGTGGCATCTTCTCAGCACCGACGACGACCAGATTCAGCGAGGCGAACTCCTCGGTCGAGCAGCGTTTTGCGTAGGACCGCAGGAATGTCGGTGTCGCCATCAAAATGGTACCGCGATGCTTCTGAGTCAGCTTGCCCACGGTCCGGGCATCCAGCGGGTTGAAGTGGTAGGCCACCTTCAAGTCGAGCACCAATGCCAGCCAGAGCGTGCCGGTGAAGCCGAATGAGTGGAAGAACGGCAGGATCGCGACCAGCGAGTCCTCTTTGGTGATGTTGAACAACTGGTCAACCGCATCGGTGTTCGAGGTGATATTGGAATGCGAGAGCATCACTCCCTTCGGATCCCCAGTCGAACCGGACGTGAAAACCACAGTCAGCAGTTCGTGCGGGTCGGCGCGGTGTAATCCGATCAGATACTCGATCACGCGGGCCGGCAACAGGTACGTGATGGCGGCCGCGATCATTTTATCAAGCAGTGTTGCCTGATCCTTCAGGTCTTCGACATACACGTATTCGGCAGGAAGTTCGAACGGCTTCTTTTCGAGGACCTTCCGCGTGGTCAGGACGTGGCGGATACCACACTGTTGCACGCACGAAACGACTTGCTCGTTAGTGAGGGTGTAGTTCAGGTTGACTGCAACACGCCGCATCAACGCCAGCGCAGCGTTAAAGATCGCGCCGCCGACAGACGGCGGAAGTAGCAGTCCCACCATTTTTTCGTCCGCAGCCAGAATGCGTCGGCCGAGGAGTCGACGCATCACCAGACAGGCAGTCAGAAACTGCCCGCCCGTCAGATCCAGGCCGGACGAGTCCGCCACCTTCTTGCGGAACAGGGCTCGCCGGAACGCCCGGACGAACAGCCGCGGAGGTGTGACTTCGCGGGGAATACGCATGGTGACTGTCTCCGCTCCGAGCAGTTGGACTGCCTGCCGCGCCTCGGCAGAGTCTTTGATATCGTACCGGGGTTTGCCGAAATGCAGAGTGATGGGGTAAGGCCAACGGGTTGGCCATTTTCGGAAGAATTTTCCGCCGCGAAAGCTGAAAACGCTTCCCCACAACTCGTCAAGGTAAACAGGAATGACGGGAACGGGAAGCCCTTCGATGATCCGCATCATACCGCGTTGGAAGGTCTGGACTTGACCGGTGCGTGTCAAACGGCCTTCGGCAAAAATGCAGACCAGTTCCCCATTCTCGACCGCCTCGCGGGCCGCTTTCAGCGAGCGGAGCAAAGCCTTCGGGCCATCATCCGCACGGATCGGGATCACTCCGAACAGTTTTGCCACCCAGCGAACTTTCCAATTGTTGACGTAATCGGCGTAGGCCAACATGCGGATATGCCGCGAAGACGACAGCAGAATCATGATGCCGTCGATCCACGAAACATGGTTTGGAACCAACAGCGCGCCGCCCGTTTCGGGGATACTCTCCCGGCCGTAAATGCGGACACGATAGATGGTCCGGCTGGCAAGCCAGACAATCATGCGGACCGTGGCCTGCGGAATGATGGCAACGGCGTACCACAGCACCGGAACCGTGGCGAGTCCTGCCGTCAAAAAAATTTGACTGGCGGAAAAGCCAAGCCCCCGCTGCATGCCGTAGAACAGGCCTCCTGCGAGCATCATCATCGAGAACGTGAGGAAGTTGCTGGTAGCCAGAACAGTCCCACGAACACGGAGTTCGCTACGGTGCTGCAGAAATGCTTCGAGAGGAATGTTGAACAGCCCAGCGGAGATGCCCAGCAGAAACAGTCCCACTCCCGAGAAGACAACCGATGTCAGCGTGGGACTATGCAAATTCGCCTGTCCACCGACGATTGCCAGGGCGATCGATGCGGCAATGATTCCGGCGGCTCCGATGGGAACGAGGCCGAGTTCGACCCGACCGCCCGAACACCAACCGGCCAATAGGCTGCCGGCCCCCAGCCCCAGGACCAGCACAGCCAGCAGCACACCCACTTCACGTTGAGGAAGCTGTAGTTCCTGCAGCGCGAACGAGTCGATATTCACCTGCGATAGCGACGCCAGCAGCCAAAAGAAGCCAATGCCCC
>CALJUK010000220.1 GCA_937975745.1 uncultured Planctomycetaceae bacterium
GCTGGCCGCTCCGTCCTCGTTTCTCAACCCGAAAAGTTCAGTTTGACACAACACTATTCTGGATTGATCGACTGGACAGCCTCGTCAATCGCCGTTCGGAGTTCGACTTCGGTCGAACCGGCAGCCAGTTCGCGGAGTTTCGGGAGCGCCGGTTCGGCGACCTTTCCGAGGCGACCCAATGTCTGGACGGCCGCAAGTTGCAACCGCGCGTCGGTCGAGGTGAGTTGCTCAATCAGCGGTTCGATGGTCGGCTGGGCCAGGTCTCCCGTGTTTCCGATGGCCATGATGGCCGTTAATCGGACGTCGGGTTCTGGATGTGACAGAAGTTCAATCAGAACGGGAATGGCTGGCTCTGCTCCGTCCCCAATGCTGGTGAGAGCCGACGCCGCATTCAGCCGCACGAAGACCCAGTCATCCGCCAAGGCATCAATCAAGGCCTGTTTCGCTGCTGCGGCATCCGGACCGAGACTGGCCAGCACCATGGCGGCCAACTCGCGGGCGGGCGTGTCCTTCCTTGTGAGTGCCTCAGCCAGGACCGGTGCTGCTTGTGCGCCAGCCGAAGCAATTTCCTCGAACGCTTTGTCCCAGACGGCCGGGTCCGGATTTTCGCGGGCGGCCACCAGACGGTCGAACGCCGCAGTGATCTCCTGGCGGCGCTTGTCCTGCGCCTTCTTTTGGTTGGCATCCTCGGTTGTCGAGCGGGCCGCAACGGGCCGCAAACCCAGGTTCGGTTCAGACTCGCTTTCGCCCGATTCGCGGTGAGCAAATTCGACGGGGTCTGCCTCGGGAATTCGCAACAGGGCCGCCGGCGAATTGGGATCGAGTTCTGTCGGTGTCGAGTCGTTCGACTGGCGCGCATCGGCCACAACAGGCCGACCGGCAGGGGCCGAGGCTGCCTGACCCTCTAACTTGCCGCCGCTGGGCGGCGCGTCCTGGCTGCCGCAACCGACAGATGTCAGCAGGGCGGCTAACATGATTCCCTTCAACCAGTTGTGCACGAAACTGTTCCTCCTGTTGCGTCCGAAGCGGGCAGACCAGTCGACTCCGGAAGGGTGGGGCGAAACTCCCCGGCCAAGTCGGTGATTTCTGCAATGGGGATCTTATCCAGTCTGTAGAGTTGGGTCAACCGCGGTCGCTTGAGAACGGCGATTCGATATACTGCAGGCTACGACTCCCATGGAGCATGTCCGTTCGGTGCCAAGGAGGCAGAAAGACCCCATGCGATCTCAACGTCGTCCCACCATTCGGCCTGGTCTGCGGTTTCTGGCGGTGATCCTACTGGTGGTGGGCGGATTCGACATCGTCGTCCCGGCTGCATCCGCCGCAGACGCCTTCGAGGCCGAGCGTCTGGAGATGGTTCGTGAATACCTGATCAAAGAGGGAATCACCAACCGCCGAGTGATTAAGGCGGTCGAGACGGTTCCCCGTCACGAATTCATCCGGCCCTCCTTCCGCAAGAACGCCTACCAGGACCTGGCCCTGCCGATCGGTTATCGACAGACGATTTCCCCCCCGTTCATTGTGGCCTATATGACCGAAACGCTCGATCCGCAGCCGACAGATCGCGTGCTGGAGATCGGGACTGGAAGCGGTTACCAGGCGGCCGTTCTGTCAGAACTGGTTGCCGAGGTCTACACGATTGAAATCGTCGACGAACTCAGCCGCAATGCGACGCGCACGCTGCACCGGTTGCACTACGACAATGTCCACACCAGGGCGGGGGATGGTTACCTCGGTTGGCCGGAAGAGGCCCCGTTCGACAAGATTATTGTTACCTGTTCGCCGGAGAATGTTCCCCGACCGCTCGTGGAGCAACTGCGTGAAGGGGGGCGCATGATCGTTCCCCTCGGAGAGCGGTATCAGCAGGTGTTTTATCTCTTCGAAAAGGTCGATGGGATGCTGGTACAGAAGCGACTGATCCCGACGCTGTTTGTGCCCATGACCGGTAAGTCTGAAGAAGCCCGCCAAGTGAAACCCGATCCATCCCACCCGACGGTTGTGAATGGCAGTTTCGAGATCGACGAGAACGAGGACGGCCGAACGGACAATTGGCATTACCAGCGGAATGTCACTCTGATGGAAGGAGACGCTGCCGACGGCCAGAAGTTTCTCCGCTTCGAGAACGGTGAGCCAGGAGAGCTGTCACAGTTGCTGCAGGGTATGGCTGTCGACGGTCTGTCGGTGGCTGGTTTGAAGATCGGAATTTCGGTTCGTAGCGAGAACGCGATGCCGGGGCCCGATCCGACCGAGCGGCCGGCGTTGGTGATCCACTTCTACGACAATTTGCGGAACAATCTCGGGGATGCGATTGTTGGCCCATTTGTGGGAAGTTCGGGCTGGAGACACTATTCTCGCGTCATCCCTGTCCCCAACCGGGCTCGCGAAGCCATCATTCGTATCGGGTTGAACGGCGGTGTCGGACG
>CALJUK010000221.1 GCA_937975745.1 uncultured Planctomycetaceae bacterium
GGAGTTCGAGCGTTTCGAATGCCTCGCGGATCTTGACTCCGGCCGTCATCAGACTTTCACTCGACATCCTGCTGTTCCTGCTCTCAAGTGCCGCTGCATGAACCAATCGCTTCGAACTTCACTTCCGCGTTGACGACCAGGCCGGTGATTTCATTCGTCTCCATGGCTTTCTTCTGCGTGGCCCGGCGGACTCTGCGGTAGTCCTTGACTCTGCGGTGAGCTTTCTTCGGTGTTGGAGTCATCCGGCTGCTCGTGGGTTTGCTCGGTGTAGGCTTCCAGGGCACGCAACATTCGATCCAGAATGGCCATCGCGCGGGGGACGTCTCGGGCGAGGCATTCTTCCAATGCTGCGATTCGGCCGCGGTATTCGTCTGCTTCGTGTTGAACCTTGATACTCCAACGTCGGACCACCTCGGCCTGGTCCTGCGTAAACTGCAGCCGTTGCTTGGCCGACCGGAGTGCGATTTGTTCCTCAATACAAGCTGGTGTCCGGCCGGCGACGGTGCGCATCTTGCAGGTCGAAAGTTGCATGCGGGCCTGGGCCACGCGGTCGAAGCCACGTTGCAGTTGAATTCGCCAGTATTGCGGTTGTTCGCTTTCGAGCCAGTAGCGGAGGCGGTGGAGTTCCTGCTGGACTTCCGACAACGCGCGGTCGACTTCGTCAGCGAAGAGGGCCAAAGCCGCCTTAAACTGGGCGAGCGCATCGATCGAGCTGACGCGTGCCGGGCCACCAGTCAACGGAGGGCCTCCTGACTGAATTGAGGGGAAAGGACTCTTCGAATCAGATCGAGCGGCAGGTCACCGCTGTTGCAGATACTCTTCGATTCGTTCGGCCTTGCGGAGCAAGCGGGGGATGTGTTGCTCGTTGGCATCGACAAAGTGGCCGATTAAACGCAGATGCTGGTCGAACTCTTCGCAGAATTTCCGGTTCTCCTGATCCCGCCAGCTGGCACTCAGGGCGTTCAACTGACTCGACAGATGTGTGACGCGGTCCTGGAGATCGGTGTTGAATTTCTTGAGTGTCTGAGCGAACTGCCGGAGTTCGGCCGGGTCCACATTCGCCTGCGACATAACGGTTTTCTCGTTCTAATGGGAGGTGTGCTGGACTGCGGTGTTGACACGATGTGATCCGACTCCGCCCGGTTCCCTACTATATAGACAACGCGAAACGGCCCGGTTTCGCCACAACTTCGTAGCCCGATTCCAGTAATTTCGCCCAGACCAGCCGGATAACCGATGCAGCTGTATAGATTGTTCGGGGCGCAACGGGAGAAGGAAATCCCTGGGGTGGCGGCGGGTCGGCCCGGACGGCCCGGATCGCGTCTTGACCCGTTTGGGGCCAACCGGTACATTTCCCGACCGGTCGCGGTCCCGCAAGTATGACCCATTTCGCGATCGGCAAGTCGTTTCGGCGACATACTTTCCGATACAGGACCAGCCGTCATCCGCGAAGGAATTCGGGCGGCTGCTGGTGTCTCGCTCACATCGACAGGCTGCGTCAGTCGGAGTCGAATCGAACGCTTCCCGCAAGGATCGCGACGATTTGCTCCTTTCCTCGACAGAGGCTGACTATCGGCCGCTGCAAAGGACGGCAGCATGGAACAGCGACGCGCTTTGATCACCGGGATTACAGGGCAGGATGGCAGCTATCTGGCGGAATTGCTCCTGAAGAAGGGGTACGAGGTTCACGGAATCATCCGCCGTTCGTCGTCGATCAACACCGGCCGAATCGACCATCTCTACCAGGATCCGCATCAGCCGGACGTGCATTTGAAATTGCATTACGGCGATTTGTCCGACGCGAATAGTCTTCGCCGCGTCCTGGACGAGGCCCGACCGTGCGAAGTCTACAATCTGGCGGCACAGTCTCACGTCCGGGTCAGTTTTGACATGCCGATCGAGACGACCGAAGTCGGAGCCATCGGTGCGCTCCGCTTGCTCGAAGCGATTCGCGAATTCCAGGATCAGTCGGGCCAGGAAGTCCGCTTCTACCAGGCTTCCAGCAGCGAGATGTTCGGCAAAGTCCACGAAACACCGCAGCGGGAAACGACGCCGTTCCATCCCCGCAGCCCCTACGCGGTCGGAAAACTGTTCGCGCATTGGGCGGTGGTGAATTACCGCGAGGCGTACAACCTGCATGGCAGCTGTGGCATTCTGTTTAACCACGAATCACCTCGCCGTGGTCCGACATTCGTCACCCGCAAAATTACCCAGGCGGTCGGCCGAATCAAGTACGGTCTGCAGGACACGCTGTACTTGGGCAATCTCGATGCGAAACGGGACTGGGGTTTCGCTGGCGATTATGTCGAGGCCATGTGGACCATGTTGCAGCAGTCCACTGCGGACGATTACGTCATTGCGACCGGCGAGACGCATTCCGTGCGCGAGTTTCTGGCGTTGGCGTTCGGCCGAGTCGAACTCGACTATCGAGATTTCGTGAAGATCGATCCGCGATACTATCGGCCCGCGGAAGTCGACCTGCTGCTCGGCGATCCGTCAAAGGCGCAGCGGACACTGGGCTGGAAGCCACGCGTCAGCTTTTCCGAACTTGTCGCCATGATGGTTGACCACGATCTGGAAGAAGCCGAACGCGAAAAGACACTCCGCGACGCGGGGATGGCGCCATCGAAGCAGCGATATCGCCACGCAGCCTGATCCACCAACGGAATCAGTTGGGGAAAGACCAACGGGGGGGAAGTCATGCTGGATTGGAGTCAGACGAGTGTGGCGTTGACCGGCGGCGCCGGTTTTCTGGGGCGGATCGTCCATCAGAAACTGCTGGAACGGGGCTGTCGACAGGTCCACATCATCCGCAGCGCGCAGTACGACCTGACAACCGAATCCGGTGTCCGGCGGATGTATGACGGCTACCGGCCCAATGTGGTGATTCATCTGGCGGCCGAAGTCGGCGGTATCGGTGCCAACCGTGAACATCCCGGGCGATTTTTCTACGCCAATATGGCCATGGGACTGCACCTCATCGAAGAAGCTCGCCGGAGAGGTCTCGAGAAGTTCGTGCAGGTTGGCACGGTCTGCGCCTACCCGAAGTTCGCCCCCGTCCCCTTCCGTGAAGAGGACATCTGGAATGGCTATCCGGAAGAGACGAATGCTCCCTATGGTGTCGCCAAAAAAGCCCTGTTCGTCATGCTTGAGGCCTATCGGCAAGAGTACGGTCTGAACAGTTCGGTCGTTGTCCCAGTCAACCTCTACGGTCCGGGGGACAACTTCGATCCCCGCTCGTCGCACGTCATTCCGGCATTGATCCGCAAATGTCTCGAAGCCCAAGCAGCGGGGGGAACCATCTCCTGCTGGGGGACCGGGGCCGCGTCGAGGGAATTTTTGTACGTGGACGATGCGGCCGAGGGGATCGTCCGGGCGACGGAGACAATGGAAGATCCGATACCCATCAATCTGGGGACCGGTCGCGAAATTACGATTCGTCACCTGGTCGAGATGATCGCCGGAATGGTTGGTTTTCAGGGGGAAATTCGCTGGGATGCCTCCCAACCGGACGGTCAGCCGCGACGCTGCCTGGATACGTCGCGCGCCAGGGAGCTGCTTGGCTGGGAGGCCGAAATCGGCTTCGAAGAGGGCCTTCAACGAACGATCGACTGGTACCAGAGACAGCGACAACCACTCCGCCGCGCTGCTTGACGCGCGGAAAGGGATACCCGATGGCGACCGATTCAGAGTCCCCTCAGCACGATACTCCTGCCGGCGAGATCGTCGTCAAATTCATGGCTAAGGGGCATTACGAAAAGGATAAGGTCATCTTCCTCAGGCAGTTTCCCGGGAGGAATCCCGTCTGGGGCCGCTGCCGATTTGTCTTCGATCCCGATGCCCGGGAGTACGACTGGGTGGCGGTCTACGATGATCTGGCCCCCGTCGACGGCGAGCGATTCTCGAAGCGAGTGGAACAGCTTGCCTGTCCACAGCAGAACACACTGTTTGTCACGATGGAGCCGTCGTCGATCAAGACCTATGGCTTTGACTTCCTGGATCAGTTTGGTGTGGTGATCACCAGTCAGGAACCATGGGCCATCCGAAATCGTGGGGCGGTCTACACACAGCCTGCGCTGCGCTGGTTCTATGGAGAATCGAAGGACGGGCTGATCACGTACGACCAGATGCAGGCCCATCCTCCGCTTGAGAAGTCAGCTGTCCTCTCGACCGTCTGTTCGAACAAGCAGCAGAAACACACACTGCATCAGTTGCGGTACGAATTCACGCAACAGTTGCGGTCTCGCCTGCCGGAACTGGACGTCTTCGGTCGCGGTGTCCGTCCCATTGCCGACAAGGCCGAGGCCGTCGATCCGTACCGCTATCACATCGCGATCGAAAACCACATCTGCCAGCATCATTGGACCGAGAAGCTATCCGATGCGTTTCTCGGAGTGAGTCTGCCGTTCTACAGCGGATGCCCGAACGCAGCGGACTACTTCCCGGAAGAGAGTTTCATTCCGATCGACATCTACGATGTCGATCGCTCGGTGCGGACCATGCGGAACGCGATTGAGAACGGCGAGTTTGAGCGTCGGTTGCCGGCAATTCTGGAAGCCCGAAGGCGTGTGCTGGAAGAATACAACCTGTTTGCTGTCATCGCACGGGAGATTGAACTCCGCAGCGGACCGTCGGAATCGACCGACACACGCGCCGCACACCGGCGACGTGATGCGACTGGCGGCGAACTTTGGAGCCGGCATTCGATGCGGTACCGCAGTCTGGGCAATATGGTTCGGTTCACCTACGAGCGGTGGCGGACCAACCGGTTGCAGACGAAACAGCAGCGAGCCGCGTGACGTCTGGCAGGATGACGGCGGTACTGGTGACGGCGGTACTGGTGACGGCGGTACGGGGTGGTTGAACGGTCTCTCGATCAGTCCCACCACCACAGTTCCGGGGCGGCATCCGCTGGCGGGACGATCCCTCGGATGCGTTGACCGGCCAACTGGTCGGCGGCGTCGTTCGAGTACGGCAAACGATCGAGGACTTGCTGGGGGATGAGATCCACTCCCCCACCGATCAGGCCGATAATCAGACGCGCGCCCGAGCGGCGGTAGCTGAACGCTGTCGGAACACTTGTGGGCGCGGGCGTGCTGTTGACGATCAGTTGTTCGCGATCGAAGAAGACTCCGGGTAGCC
>CALJUK010000222.1 GCA_937975745.1 uncultured Planctomycetaceae bacterium
ACGCCGACAGTTTCTCGCAGGATCGGCGTCGACAATTGCAGCATTGGGATACTCCGGCCTGCCCGGCGGCGATTCTCAGGTGAATCCCGATTACTGGGCTTTGCTGTCAGATACGCATCTCTTGTCTGCAGAATCCATTCAACGGCATTACGGCAACAACCAGGCTGCCATGGAGAACCGGGCGAGTCTGGTAGCAGAAAACTTCGAGCGTGTTGCTCGTCAGGTGCTCGCACTCCCGGAACAGCCGGCAGGGCTGATATTGAACGGAGACTGCGTGCATGTGGGTGGACGGGAAGAATACGATCTGCTCGCCCGCAAGCTGCAATTGCTCGAAACGATTCCCATTCATCTGGCCATGGGCAACCACGATCATCGCGAGAATTTTTCAGAGGTGTTTCAGGAGCAAGCGCAAGCGGATGATCGAATTCTCCTCGAAGATCGCCATGTCTCGTTGTTGAAGTCACACAGCGCGAACCTGGTCGTGTTGGACTCGCTCACCATGCAGGACCCTGATCGTCCCGTGAAGGGACCGGGAATCCTCGGCAACGAGCAATTGGAGTGGCTCGAATCAGTTCTAGACTCTGAACCGGGCAAACCAACGGTGGTGTTCATGCATCACAACATCAATCCCGGCAACGAAGTCCGGGAACGTTCCGGAGGAGAGCAGCTCATCATGGAAAGTGCAGACCCGGTCCGCAGTTTCGAGCATGGCCTGCAGGACACGGATCGCCTCCTTGAACTGCTCCTTGCGAAACCACATGTCAAAGCGGTCGTGTTCGGCCACATGCACCAGCTTCGCATCTCCAGATGGCGCAAGCTCTTCGTCGTCTCACTGCCACCGGTCGGATATACATTCGGTCCGAAAGAAGCCGTCGGCTGGGTCAAGATGCTGCTCCGAGAAGACGGCGCGACACTGCAGGTCCAGACTCTCGACACAGATCATGCGCATCACCAGAAGACCGTCGATCTGGACTGGAGTTGAAGCTCTTTCTTCACTCGGCAAGCCGGACTGGTCGTCGGTTGCCGGTTACTCATCCGGTTGCCGGACCGCGTCGTCTGATGCGATCTCGACAGCCGCCGCCAGGCGAAGACCGATATTAGAGAGTGGATCGTTACCGACTTTGTAGATTTGGCGCTTGGCGGAGCGGCAGTAACGCGGGATATGGAGCCAGGCGCCGCCGCGCATGACTCGAATCTCGTCGTCGCCGGAACCGACCGGGTCGACGGCAAGTGAGTCTGGGAAGTAGCCGAACGCGTCTACGCAGAGTTCCCAAACATTGCCGTGCAGATCATGCAGGCCCCAGGGATTCGCCGGCCACTGGCCGACGGGATGCGTCTCGCGTCCGGAGTTGCCCCGGTGCCAGGCATGCTGATCGATGGCGGCCTCGTCGTCGCCAAACCACCAGGTCGACGTCGTTCCGGCACGGCAGGCGAATTCCCATTCGGCTTCGGTGGGAAGCCGGAAGCTCAAGCGGTCACCTGCATCGGTCGCAGTCAATTGCGTCAGAAATGCCTCGGTTTCGTCCCAGGCGACTCTTTCCACCGGGTGTGACGGGCGGTCTGCAAATTCGGAGGGATTCTCACCCATGACGGCGACCCATTGCGCCTGCGTCACCTCGTACCTGCTCAAGTAGAAGGGACGGGTGATGCAGACACGATGCTGAGGGCCTTCGCTGATGATCTGGCTGCTCTCAAAACTCTCATTGACGTCTTCGACCGCGTGCAGCAGCGGCAAGAGTTGTTCCTCGCTCGACCCCATCAGGAACTCGCCGGGAGGGACGAGAACCATGGTGAGGGATTCCCCGTCCGGCAGGCTGATTTCGCGTTCGACCGGCAGATTGAGGTATTCGGCCCAGGCGCGCTGGTGCTCGACGGCCTGGTTCGCTTCGAAGGGCGCGACCGCAGGGGGCGGAGCATCGTCCGACAAGTAGTCGGCCCACTGGAACGGGTCGACCGGCTCCGAATCGCGAGTATCGTCAACGGGAACCCAACTCGGGCCGCGGATCTCGCCATCGTGCGCGTTTCCGGACGAGTCCACGAGGACATCCCCTTGTCCCTCCTCCATGCGGTACAGGGCCAGCGTATGACCATCGACTTCGAATCGATCATCGGTGGGAACAAAGCTCAAGTCGTAACGGGCGACATCCGAGATGCGCACCTCGCGAAGCCGACCGGCGAAGGAGACTTCTGGCGATCCCAGCTGGGTGTAGCGCCCCGAAAAGGTATCTTCGGCCGGCTTCTGCCGGTCGTATCCGGCCCTTTTCCCGTCGATGTACAGAGCGGTGCGCTCACCGTCGTACACTGCGGCAAGGTGCACCGGTCGTTCGACAGGCAGATACTCGCTGTCGTACGTGGCGGCCCGCCTGTCGGCTGCGTCTCGCTGAACAGCGAAGCCGATCCATTTTGAGAGCGTCAACGACGCATCCTGCGTCCCGGCACTCACCATGATGACCGACCAGTCCTGCGTTTGCGTAGCATCCAGTTCGACGATCGCTTCCATCGTGAGCGGTCCGCCGTCGTATTGCAGAGAGCGGATGTGTACGTGGTCGGTTGGATCTTCGAACTGAAGGGCGAAGTTGGGTCGCGTGCTGGTCGGTCGCTGCTTGCGGACGAGGCGCGCGAGGTAGATGTCTCCGCTTCTTCCTTCTCGCCAGGAATCGAACAGGAGTGTCTTGCCGTCAGGCAGTAGCCTCGGCGTTCGGTCCAAGGCACTGTATTTGATCGAATCGAGCGGCACCGGGTCGGACCAGGGAGAATTCCAGTCATCTCGTGTTGCCATCCAGAGATCCCCAGACCATTCGATCGACTCAGTTTCTTCCTTTTGCACGCGGGCAAAAATCAGCAGTCGCCCGTCTTCACTCAAGACAGGGGAATCCTCTGCTTCGTCGGAGTTCACCGGGCCATCGATCCGTACAGGGTTCGGCCACGGATCGCTTGCAGTCGACCGCATGGTAATCCAGATGTCTCTGCTCCTGACTCCCATCTCTGACGTGTGGGAGCGAACCAGCGCTAACGCGGTGTTCGCCGCGATTGGATCCGGTGCCGAGTTTGATGCCGGAGTGAACGGCTCTGGTGCAGACCATGGGGACGTGACAGAATCCCGCGTTGAAATGAGCCGGCCGACTTCCGATTGATCGTCGATCGATTCGTAAATGAGAGTCAGGCCATCAGGGCTCAGTGCTGGTGACATCTCTGCCCCGGCGGTGTTGATCCGGGGTCCGAGATTGACCGGCACCGACCACGGAGCACCGATCGATGGCCGTGTCGACATCCACAAGTCGAAGGCACCATACGACCCGTCACGTCTTTGTGAGGCAAACACGATCGTCAGACCATCGGCGGTGATGTCCGCTCCCAGCTCGCCAGACCGCGAGTTGATCGGCTCCGGCAGTTTTTCGATGACTTGCCATTCGTACTCGCCGGTCGCGAGCAGGTCGGCGGCGGACATGTTGGCTTCGTCGTAGACTCTGACCCGCGCGACGTTGCCGGTGGCGGCTTCTTTGAGATTGACGTGGTAGCCGTTACCGGAAGAGTCGACCAAGGTGTCGCCGGCGTCATCGCAGTGGTACAGGGCGATCGTGTGCTCGTCCGGCTCGAAGCGGTCGGTCGGCGTGTAGTCTTCCATGTAACGGGCGATATTGGAGAAGCGGACTTCATCGATCGTGCCGAAGAAGGTGTCATTGTTTCGATTCGAGTTGCCGAGCCTGATCGGGACCAACGGTGCGGTTGCAGTTGTCGGTCGGTCGGCGCTTGCCACCTGCTCTCCATCGACGAAGAGACGAAGCGAGGTTTCGTCAACGACCATGGCGAGTTGGAAGTTCTGATCGACACTAACTTGTCGGGGCGCCTTTGCTGTCGCCAGAACGACATTTTCGGGACCATCCTTGACGGCTATCTCCCATGAACCGTCTCTCAGACGCCACAAGTACCAGTGGTTCAGTCCTTCGCCGAGCGACCTGAACACACTACACCACCGATCCTCATTCAGAGATACCGTTGCTTCCCATGTCATCTCTTCTGAGTCGTTCCAGTCAAACGTTGCCAGTTCGATCATCCCCGGTTCGAAACGCAGCGCACGGTTTACGTCAGCCAGTTGCCGTTCTTCATCCAGCCGCACCCACTGGGCGCCGATGATCTTGCCGTGGTGGCCGTTGCCGGAGGAGTCGATCAGGACGTCGCCTTGTCCTTCGTCGAAGTGGTACAGCGCCAGAGTGTCGGCATCCGGCTCGAAGCGATCGGCCGGCGTGAAGTCTGCGGTGTAGCGAACTGACGTCGAGATGCGAAATTCATCGATGGTACCGTCAATAGACGAACTTCGCCAAATCCCAAGTTGAGGCCGTCCGCCAATGTATGCGTGAACGAATCCGGGTATTCGCGTCCAGTAGCCGCTGTCCGCCGACGAGACAAGCAGTCCATCAATATACAGGCGGGGTTCGTTGTCTTCCCAAACCGCTGCAATATGGCGTTCGCGCCCTTCATTGACTTTGTCGTGACTTATTGCATTAAGGCATCCGTTCCCGAACTCGTAACCAAAGACCCAAAACTGAGGTTTCAACTGCGATTCAGCGGAATTGTGATACAACTTGTGGCTGTTGTTCGGACCTTGATAGACAATTCCCGTGTCGCTGCTGCTTCGTACCCTCAGTCTTGCCTCGATTGTTAGCGATGGGGTTGATCCGGGAGGAATGGATGGTAATTCGACATAGTCGTCGATCCCATCAAACTGCAAAGCGAAGTTCGCTGAACCTGCCGTTGCTGGTCGCGGGCTCGCAAGTTCAACGCCTCTTGATTCGCTGTTGTGATTTGCAGTCCCGACACCACTCTCGGTTGCCTGTTGAGGTCCCTCATCCTGATCCACACCGGACCTCCACAGCAGTGATCCGGATACGGACGCCAGCACGAGGCCCACAACGACCGTCGTTCTCAGCCGCCATGAGTGTTTCTTCGCTCTCCCTCCTCCTTTCAGATTGCGAACGTAATCGCTCTGCGAGGCATCCGTTTCGATATTCGGGGCCGAATAGCGATTCTCGCCGCGTCGGTTTTGATCCGGAAGGCCGAGTCCGCGACCTTCGATTTCAGTGATCACCTCCGCCATCGACTGCTGACGATCGCCCCGTTTCTTCGCCATCATCTTCCGGCAGA
>CALJUK010000223.1 GCA_937975745.1 uncultured Planctomycetaceae bacterium
GCAAGGTCGTTGGTGAACTCGTCCGCAATCGACTCGGCGTTGACCGTCTCGGTCATCGGGTCCGACTGTTCGGTCACCCAGTAGCCGTCCACATCGTCGCTTGCCAGTTTGGCTGCGTCGGTGTGATTCTCGCCTTCATCGTGAATGCGAACGCGACCGGCAATCATCGAAGTTTGGCCGGGGGAGTGCAGTTCCGAGAGGGTCTCCACGGGCTGCACCAATCGAAGCCGTGCAGGCGCGTCGCCGTCAGCCCGGGATTGATTCGTGTTTCGCTTGTTTTGCGGGCGTTCATCATCCCAATGGCGACTGACTTGGGAGAGGGCAGCGCCGGTCAGAAAGCCGATGCAGACCAGCATCGAACCGACAAGTAGACTTTGGCCTCGTCCCTGCATGACTGTCTACCTACCGCGCAATGGCAATCGGACCGACGAAGCAGTTCGCCGGAAAAACGATTGGAAAACCCAGGCCTCGTGCCGGATTAACCAACTGCGCACGGTATCGCAAACGCCCAAATCCCGCAAGGCGGGCCAAAAGCGAACCGACTACGCGGGATTCGATTCGCCTTCGTTAAGGTCCGGCAGGGATTTGAACTTTCCCACGCAACGAGGCGGCTGCGAAGTCATGATTCGTCTACCGGCCGTCAATTCCGTACATTTCCACGTACATACGCAGCCCACTGAGAAGTGCATGTCCCGAGGGGTAGGGCGGCCCGAGTTCGCAAGAGCGGTCGAGCCAATCGGCGAGTGCGGCGGAGTGCCGGACGACGGCGTCGTCGAGTTCTTGGCGTTCGCGTTTCGAAAGACTTCTGACGAACTGGTCGAAGCCACCGCAGAGATACGGACGGAACCGCTCGGCGAACGGAAGCAGCTCTCTCAACTCGCTCGGGACATGACTCGGATCGACGGACTGCGACTCGCCTTCGACCCGCCTGAAATTCACATCGGAATTCATTCTCGCAACTCCAAGGCCGAATAGGGTGCGACATCACCAGCGGATGTGCCGACCGGGAACATCCGGACTGGTGACCTAGACTACCGACTTGGACGTGGTCTACTTGGACGTGGTGACCTGGAAGACCAGAGTTTCCTTCCAGCTGGGTGATTGTTGGCCGCGCTTGCCGCGCACCTTTGCAGGCTTGATCTCGATCGTTCCGCCAGCCGCCGTAAACGCCCGCACGAGTTGATCCAGAGAGACGTCGGAAGCGGCACGTTCGATCTTGGCAACACGAGGCTGGCTCGTCTTCAGTATGGCCCCGAGTTTTCGACAGATACAGTCGTCACTCATGGCCAAACTCTCTGAAATCCAGGCTGCAGCCCCCGCATTCTCGCCAAGAGGTCGAAGAATAGCGGCCTCCGTTCCCTCCTTCGCGAAGTCAGACCAAATCCAACCGACTGCATTGGACATCAAATCGCGTATTTGCTCCCAAGGATCGCTCATTTGTTGTTACCCGAACGTTGGGGGTGAGCCGCCGGGAGTAAACGTTGCCGAGCGAAGCGAGCCGGCGTGTTCCAGCTCGCGTTCATCCGTTTGTTCGGCGTTCCGCACGAGCCCCATCATCCGTCACGTTGTTCCGGATCGTTGCGAAGCATTCGGATGATATGCCGGGCAAGGTGTTCCTTAATCTCCCGATGACGCGGAATCGGCTGTGAGACTCCCGTGTTGGAGTTGCGATACCAATCGTGCTTCGCTCCGTGTCGAATCAAAACACAACCGAATCCCTCGATCGTCTTGATGAGGTCCACCCGTTTCATGAGACGACCAAATCCTCGACTCGCCGAGCGCCGGGAATCAAGCCCGCAGACAAATCAGCCTGCAGGTCCTTCAAGTGCTCCTTGAGGTCGTCGAGGGTGTCGCCCTGCGTCCAATAATCGGGGTATTCCTGCAGATAGCCAATCCACGCGCCGTCGTCTTCCCAAATCACGATCTTGACGATTTGCATGCTGGCTCCCTCACCTGTCGCGACGATTCAACTTTCTTATTGTACGTCTCTTATTGTACGTCTCTTATTGTACGTTTGCCGACGAATACCGGCCAATGGAACTCTTGAGATACCAGCCAGCACTCGGCAGTGTGCCGGATTTCCTGGTTATGGAGGTTCATATTCGATGGTCTGCAAATGCTCCGGAACGGGAGTTTCCGGCGGCAGGGCCAACGGGCCGGTTGGGCTCACCAACGGCTTTGTGGTGTCCAGGTAATGGAAGAAGAACGCGAATCGGTTTTGCCCAACCTTTTGCTCGTCATAAACCGCCTGCCAGTTGCTCCGCGGCTGGCCGGGCGTCTCTTGCGTAATCTCACCGCAGTCGAAGCCGTCAGGACTACCGTCGATCTCAATCTCAACGAGATGAACCGGTTCCTGTGTGGTTGAGATGCGATGGATGCCGACGACTCGCACTCGGTTCCCCATGGATGTTCCTTCGCCGAACTTGGTTATCTCTCGACGATTCGCATTGAGAATACTCTCACCAGTCATGGCAGTCAATTTCCGGTGTGGAATGGAGATGCATCAAATCCATTGCGCGAATTGACCGAGCAATTTTTGCGCGACAAACTGCGGAGATGAAATTCTTGGAACAGTACGAACCCCTGTCGATTCGGGCCGGTTGAGCGCTCGCAACACCCTATAACCCGGACGGGGCGAGAGTCAGAGAGGATCGAGAGTTTCGGGCAAGATCGGAACCAGAACCCGGGACGTGGGCCGCGAGAAGATGTCGCGCGGCGGGGCCAGACGGAGACTTCGAGACGGGGGGCGTTGCTCGAAGTCGTTGCCGCAACTGGCGATAGAACGCGAAAAGGCCGTCATCCGAAGATGACGGCCTTTCGTATAACCCGACGGTAGGCGAGTTTCGCTACCGTCAAAACAAGTGGCGGGGACAGGATTCGAAGAACCCCCGAATCCCAAGCAGAAAACCGCAATCGCTGCTGAAAGCGGCGCAAAATCCGGCGCACTTCAAAACCGAATGGCCGATTTCCCGGCCGATCTGCAGGCCATCATCGACGCATGGTCGACGCTACCGGATGACACCAAGGCGAGAGTGGTGGGCATCATTCAATCCGGTAAGTGACTCCGTCGTTTGTATCGCACAAACGACAGTCGCAACCGGGCGGCAACGTCACGCGTTGACTTCAGATATCACCGGATTCGCCGCTCCGGTTGACGCAGTTATTAGGATGCGTTGTTGTTCGCGCCCGCATCGTCGCGGGATTCCTCGGAAGTTTCGTCCGTCAATTCGGTGGACTGGCGAGGCGGCCAAGAGGGAATACCA
Organism: uncultured Planctomycetaceae bacterium; assembly: GCA_937975745.1. Classification (GTDB taxonomy): domain Bacteria; phylum Planctomycetota; class Planctomycetia; order Planctomycetales; family Planctomycetaceae; genus CALJUK01. Next base: position 3,264 of record CALJUK010000223.1, read on the forward strand.
CCGGGACGTTCGCCCCAACCGCCAACCTGAGATTCGAAGAATATGGCTTTGTGGCCGTTCTCAATTAGCCATTTAGCGAATGCGTGTCCGCGTTCGGTAAGTGACACATGGTTGCGCAAGTCTTGAGCCAGCAGTCCAGCGTCTGGGAGTTTGCGACAAAAGTCGTCCACAGAAAACATGCCAATGCCACCGGCCAAGCTGCGAAGCCAAAACTCGTGGCGGATTCCCATCCCGATGGAAGATTGCCGGAGGAGTGGTCGGTTGTTCTCGTGCATCCAAATGATGAACTGTTCTGCCCCGTTGTCGAGCAAGTCGTGGATGATCTGAAATTGCGTGTGTTGATCGACATCAGCAGTTATTTTTTCGCGGCGTTTACCGAGTTGCTGGATGGACCCCTTGATCAATGTCGTTGCGGCGCCGAGTGTGGCCTGCAAATTACCGTCGGCATGCGGTTGGAATGTTGCGTGGGTTACGCCGGCAAGGTCTGAGGGAAGTTTGACGTTTGCCGTGCGATCGTAGATGGCAAATGTTCGCTTGCGGCCAATGGCGCCGAGGAAGAGGCCAAGTTCGAGCATCACGGTGTCGCGAGGAGATGGTTTAAGTTCATCGCGTGAAAGCGCTAGGTCGTCTGGTGTAAGGACGAGTATCGCAAAATCGAAGTCATCTTTGCGGCCGACGAGCGTTTCCAAAGTGCCGTCACCAAGCCCGAATACGCCTTGCGACCAAATTGTCGCGTCGCACGTGTGGTCTAGATTTAACTGAATCGCCTCGGCGATTGAATGGCCTTCAGCAGACGAGCCGATGAACACAGTTGGTCGCGTCTCACTCATTGCGGTTTCCTTAGGGCCCTATTCTTGTGTATTAGCCACCGGGCCTGACGGCCTTGGTTGCTTCCGTTTCGGCAGACGACCGCGGGGCACCGACCCCATCGGCCGGGCCAATACCTGTTACCTCGGCCGCCTGGAATTTTTGCTCGAAAATTCAGCCGGGGAGCACCGCGCCAGACGGTTCACTTCGCACTCCAACGGCGAACGCCAACCAGCCCGATCACACCGACAACCAGTAGGCTGATCGTCGACGGTTCGGGAACCGGAGTCGTGTCGACGTAGACAACGCCCACAGAATTCAGTGTGCTAATCGTCTCGACGTCGGTGCCATCCAGATTGGCCCTTACCAACTTCTCTCCGTTGAATCCGTCGGCCACAATCAGTTTGCCGTGGACCAAGTCCAGTGTGATCTGGTCCATCGACGGGAGCCCGCCTGGGACATCCGAGTTTGTTAGAAGCGTGACAACGGATGATCCATCAAGGTTGGATCGCTGTATCTTGGCAGCAAACGCGTCGGTCCAGTACATCTGCTGGTTCGCCAAATCAAGCGCAACGCTGCGAGGCGCGTCCAGCCCCGTGACAATGTCGGTCACATTTGTTGCATCCAGATCAGCCCGCACGATCTTGTCGGTTCCCTCGTCAATCCAGTAGAAGTGACCATTGGCGATGTCGAGTGCGATTCCTCGGGGTAGCACTAAACCGGCAGTGATCAGATCGACCCGGCCGGACCCATCGAGATTGATCCGGCTGATCTTGTCCGACCCCAAGTCCGTGAAGTAGATGTGCCCATTGAGTCCGTCGACAGCGAGGCCCGCCAACTGAGAGACCCCGGAGTCAAGCAGCGTCTCGACATCCGAACCATCCAGGTTGGACCGCTGAATCCGATGGTTCGCCTCAGAGACCCAATACAGCTTGTTGTCTGTCGGGTTGTAGGCAAGGTGCCTCGCTGAGACATCGGCAATGATTGGCGTCCCGTTCTGGCCATCCGCGTCTGCTCGGTAAATGTCTGCATCGGACGAGTAGAACACCGACCCTGCCTCGTCAGGACACGCA
>CALJUK010000224.1 GCA_937975745.1 uncultured Planctomycetaceae bacterium
GCGGGAAAGAGCTGTGGCGGACCGTCTTCGGGAAGGAGAACCCGGGAAAGCATCGCAACGGATCTGGCAGTAATGCCTCACCTGTCACCGATGGCAAAGCGGTCTTTATCTATTTCAAGAGTGGCACTTTTGCTGCTGTCGAGTTGGATGGAACAGTCCGCTGGAAGTCCGATCTTGTCCAACGATTCGGCGAAGCGAAACTGTTCTGGGATCACGGTACGTCGCCGGTTCTCACAGAAAAATACGTCATCATGGCGAGGATGCACACCGGTGAGGGATGGCTGGCGGCATTCGACAAAGCGACCGGCGAGATCGTCTGGAAGGTGGACCGAAACTACACCACGCCCGTCGAGTGCGATCACGGCTATACGACACCGGTTGTCATGGACTACCAGGGGAAGGAATCCATTCTGGTCTGGGGGGCCGAGCATGTGACAATTCACACAGCGGCCGACGGACTGGTGACGTGGTCGTGTGGCGACTTCAACCCCGATGCCAACAAACTGTGGCCCGCGATTGCCACGCCGGTCATCGTGGGAGATATGGCTGTGATTGCCTACGGCCGAAACGATCGGGGCCTCCCACGTTTATACGGAATTCGTTTGACGGGAAATGGTGATGTTACGGCGACCAATCACGTCTGGAAGCGGGACGACATTGGCACGTTCGTCCCGACACCGGTTGTCTACAAGGGACGTGTAATTCTGGTGCGGGACCGCGGTGAGGTCGTCTGTATTGAACCGGCCACGGGAAAAACCGTTTGGGAAGGGGCGTTTCCGAAACATCGGTCGAACTACTATGCATCACCGCTGGTGGCCGGCGGCAAACTGTTTGCACCACGCGAGGACGGCACGGTTCTGGTGGCGAACATCGCGAACGACCAGTTTGAAGTGCTGTCCGCGAACGACATGGCCGAGTCTGTCATTGCCTCACCCGTCCCGTTGTCCGACGGCATCCTGATCCGGGGTGATCAACACCTCTTCTACGCGCACAGCAAATAGCAAGCGACCGGCACGTAGCACGAGAAGAGAACGGGCCGAACGGCTCATCGTTGAGGATGACGCGGCTGAAAGCGATGATCGCATACACGCAGCAGAATGAGTCGCTGGAGATCGCCTCCGCGACGTTGCGGTCATCACATCGAATTCAACAAGACTCGATTATTCAACGGAACACGCTTATGCGCTATCTTCTCACTGTGCTGTGTGTCGTGCTGCTTCCGACCGTGACATTCGGTCATGAGCCTCCGCCGTCGGATGACACTCTCGTTGTTTGGATGAAGGAACTCAAACCGCTGCCGAAGGTACACTACTCGTGGCCGATTCCCTTGAAGTCGATTTCCGATGAGGTGTTGTTGGAATACGTCCGTCTGACGCATGCGGCTACGTTCGCCGGACAGTGGAGCGACCCGGAACAAATTGAAATTGCAGTGAAGGCATGTCAGCGGGTCAATGCAGGCAACCCGAAAATTCCCGCGTCGATCGGTGTGAATTTCTCGGTGTGGCATCGCCGGTTTGGCAAGGATTTACCTCCGACCGATGTCGGCCCGACGCACGAGGCCGAACTGCAATATCTGCGATCGCGCATGGAAGCGGTCCGTGATGGTTTGAAGGCGGCCAACGCGAAACATCAGTCAGAGGTGGCCGTCACGGCGATCCTGTTCGATTCGGAGCACTTTCATACCAAGACGGATGATCCGGAGTGGAACAGGGCACTCACACAGAAGTATGACGCGGCGTACGATATCGTCCAGGAAGTCTTTCCTAAGGTGCGTATCGAATGGTATGGCCGTGGTTCTGTTCAACCGGGGGCCTCTCCCACCGGATGGAGCGAAACCCGGTATTTCACGCTTGATGAAAAAGGCGTTGCGTTCAGTTGCTCTCTTTATCAAGTCCCGGAGATTGGATACACTCGGGACATCTTTCGCCGCACCGCAGAAAACGCCGCCCGCCATGGTTGCGACGAAGTGACCCCCTGGATTGCTCTGGCCTCCGGGTATCGGCGGCAGACCGACAAGTATCACGAATGGGATCACAATTGGAACTACGATCTGATCTATTCCTGGGAACTCGGCCGAGAGCTAAACAATGCCTGGTTTGGTGTCCCCGAACGGACAATCAGGTTCTCGGGCGCGACACGCAGGCCGCGCTGCGTCAGA
>CALJUK010000225.1 GCA_937975745.1 uncultured Planctomycetaceae bacterium
CTGTCCCCCAACCGGCTCCGCCCTGCCGTTCCTCTGGAAAGGTCAAGGCCCAGCCTGAAGGACCAAGTTCCGGAAAGCTCACCGAAACTACCGACCTGCCTGAAAGAGCCACTCTCAGACCGTGTTCACACTATACAACCCCAGTTTCACTGACCACACGTCACCCGGCACAACGTCATATGTCAACCAAAAACAGACACACGTGCGCAAATTCCTTGTTACCCGCCGGTGGAGAAACCACACCCAATCCGCCGAATTGGTGTACAACCTCGGGACGATTTGCCTCAATCTCCCCGGCTACGTTCACGTGATTGAATGTGTAGACTTATACGGTTGTGGTTGGTGGAAATTTTGGTGTACGTTCTCGGCGGGGTATGTAATTTACAATCTGGCGGCCGATGGTCCCTACCCCCACCCCCCTGCCCCCTCGGCGGGCATACATACGCACCAACATCGACGTAAACCCTTTCCAGAGAACCGCATATGCGAAATTTGCGGCGCCAGTTTTTCGCTCGACGTACTCACAAGCATATACACGTCCGAGCGTCATGACCCATCGAATCCGCGACATCCGCGTTTTCGATACTGTTTGGGGCCTTGTTTCCCTCACCTTTCCCCCTGAGTGGCATGCATTGTGCTATGTGGCTTGGTGTTGTGTGTTCCCTTGGTTGTGTGTCTTTTGTTGGCTTCTTTTGTCTTGTGTGTTCTGGGTGTGTCTGGTTCTTTCCTATGAGCACTTGGGTGGTTTGTGCTCCTTGTGTGCTGAGTTGAGCCCGTCGTTGAGTTGAGCCGAACCGCCGTATCGCTGAGTCTCGCCACTGGTCTGGGCGCTCATGTCCGGACTGTGCTGCCTTTCCTGCCTGTAGGGCCTATCGGTTGCCTTTTCTGAGCAGTTTGACCGCACTCGCTTGTATCTGCTTCACTTGTGTGCAATGCTTGGGTTCGCGGTTGTTTCCGCGAGCTTCCCCCCCCCCATTTGGTTTTCTTGTGACATGAGGTGATGTGATGCTTGATTTAGCGCGACTTCCGCGCGGACTGGTTGACGATTTGGTGGATCGCTGCTGTCGGACGCTAACCGTCCACTTGCGGCGTAGGGGCGGTGAAATCCGCTCCGAATTTGACCGTGACGACGTTCGGTCTGATGTTGTCGTTGGCGTTTTGTCCGCTCTGACCAAGGGTGACTATCAGGACGAGAACAGCTTGCGTTCTCTGATCGTCAAATGCTGTCAGTCCGCTTGGGGCAACTACGTCCGTTCGCGATCTGGGATGGTTTTGGTTGACAGCGATTCCCCATGCCTGAACGAAGCTCCCGATCGTCCGGACGATGGCCATGACCCTAAAAAGCTTGCACAGCTTGTCATGTCGTGGACCGATCGCGACCACCAGTTGACCGCACTCGCGTTGGCCACAACCCCTACGCGCCGTGAGGCTTGGGAGCAACTCGGGATTGCCGAGTCCACGTTGCATCGGCGTATGGTCATTATGCGGGAAAAGGCAGATCCTTCGATCGTCCCCACAACCCGCAAAACCGTTGCAAGCTTCGCCGTAGAGGTTGGCGAGCTTGTTTTGGAAGAACTTTAGGCGACATCGCCCCAAATCGTGGGGCATACTTGAGCACCCCGCTGGTCATGTTGGCCAGCGGGGACACCACAACAACCCGATTCGGAGACTGTGACAATGAGCAAAACGAACAACACCCCAGCCAGCAATCTTGACCAACTCGCAGCCGCGCTCCCCGCCAAGCAATCCGGGATTCGCCCCAATTGCTACCTTGACCGCAACAACAACGTTGTGGCTAGCGTCCGTTCGGACGAATGCGGTTGGAAGGGAATCACTCCCCGTGCCATCATGGATGTCCTCAAGAATCCGGAGGCGTACGTGAAAGCCGCGATGGAAGCTTTGGCACTGTCCAAGTCACCGGCCGAAAAGCAGCGATTGACTGAAGCCAAAGCGGCCAAAGCCGCTCAGAAGTCTGGCAAGTCACCCGCGCAAGCTGGTAGCGACTCACTCGCGGACCAACTCGCCCAACTCCAGCAATCCGTCTGATTCTCTCAGGTCACTCCAGACCTAACCCCGCTGGCCAGCTTGGTCAGCGGGGTTTTTTCGTGCGCGCACACAACCCGCCGACTTCGAGCCCACCAGACGGCAAACCTAACGCGTCGATCCAGGGCCTCACGGTGCCATACGCGTCGCCTCGATTCCGAATCCGATCCACCCTACGTGCTTTCCAAGCGTCGCAACACGGGCCATTCTCGCAAGCCTGAAGGCATGGCTGGAGTGAGCCCCGATAGTCAGTAAAACCGGCCGGATCGCTTCGGCCGGTAAAGGAAGGGGGCTGTCTGTCTTGGCTGGAATGCCGCCACGAACGTACACCTATCTGGAGTCTATTCCTGTTTCGGCTTACCGTTAAACGGTCAACTTAAACCTGGAGTGCTTTCCATGTTCTGGCCACTGCTCCTGAAACCGATCCCCGACCACCCCAAATACTACGCATGCCCGGCCGGTCACATCTGGTCGAAATGGTACGCGCGCGTGAGAAGGCTGAGACCTTCCTTAAGCAATATGGGGTACCCACAACTCTCCGTTTACGTGGATGGACGACAGCTATCGAGGCGTGTGCATCGCTTGGTTCACTTAGCGTTCCACGGGCCTATCGATGATGGTCTTGAGTGCTGTCACCTTGACGGGAACCCCAAGAACTCGCGACCAGACAACCTGACTGCCCTCACCCACATTGAGAACGAACGCCAGAAGCTCATGCATGGCGTCGCCAAAGAGCGGAAACTCACAGAAGCTGACGCACGCGCGATCAAGTACGCCGAGAACGGAACACAAGGCGCCATCGCCAGGAAATACGGGATCAACTACCGAACCGTCGGCGATATCCGCAAAGGCCGCACCTGGAAACACATCTGATCGATCCCGGCTGGAGTGCCCCTCGATAGTGCTTGTGCAGCGGTGGTTTCATGTGAGCCGCCGTCACCACAACAACACTGGGAGCTTCAACCATGGGTTTGTTTACCAACGCGGACCTGATCAGCGTCTACTCGACCGATCAGGCGATTGAGGATGGGGTTTTGCACCATCCGTATCCTTCGGAGTGGCCCTGGCTGCTCGTCACTGATGCCGTCTGGAAATCAGCCCAGAACGTGTCCCTCAATCGGCGCGTTGATTTTCGTGACGTACTGCGGCCGTTCCTCGGCGACTGCATCCTGGCTGTGCAATACGCCATGCGGCAGACGCCCGATGTTGACCTTGTCAAGGTTCAGGGCACCTGCGTGGGAACCGTCTGGGTTCGCCCCAACGACAAGAAGGGCATGACGGTCATGTTTCCGGAGGACCACTGATGGAGGCGGAAGTCGAATCCACTAGTAAGAAACACCCCCTTGAAGTGTGGTTCTTCGAGCGAGCGTCGACGGGTGCACGGCGGGACTTCATCCGTGCTGTCCATGAGCTTGGGGAGATGTCCCCCGACGAGATTGAGTCCTGGTTCTACAGGCTCAATGAAAATGATCAGCGGATATTCATCCGGGAAACGACTGCGTACGTGGGATGCCTCACCTTCGAAGAGGCGGCTCGCCAAGTGGACTGGGGCGATCCCCATGCTTCATCCGCTGTGCACGCCCTCTGCAAACCCTTTTGGCTCGACACGAGAACTCACGTCTTGCGACCGAGTAACTGATTCCACGTCACGTGTTGTGGCGATGGGCTGCCGCACCTTTTCCTTTGCGGCAAAGGCATCCAGCCGGCGACGTCTGGTGGGAATTGTCCCGATCAGACACGTGACAGGGTCGTGCTGGGTGCCTCTTCTGCTGATGACCAACCTTGGAGAATCCAATGCTCAAAGCTCTTGAAGAAGCTGACCAACCTCAACTGACAAGCCGACAGAAAGAGATTTACGAGTTCCTGAAGGACCTCATTCTCAACCGCGGCTACGGACCCAGTGTGAGGGAGATTGGCGCACACTTTGGGATTCGATCGCCCAACGGCGTGATGTGCCACCTCAAGGCACTCGAAAAGAAGGGGTTGATCACTCGGAAGTCGCACATGTCTCGAGCAATCCAACTTGTTGGGGCCGACTCTCCCATGAATCGGACCATGCTGAGGGTTCTCGCAAAACTGGACAGCAAGAAGCTCGCTAACACGGAAGACTCAGTCGACCTATCGGAAATACTTGGCTCCACGAAATTCGCTGTCCGTGTCAAGGATGACTCACTTAAGAATCACGGCATTCGCCCTGGCGATTTGGTCGTTCTCGACCACGTTGACCACGACACCGTTAAGGCCGGAGACGAAGTCGTCGGGACACGTGACGGGAAACCCAGCGTGAACACCTTCGTTTCAGGACGCGACGACGATCTCGTGCTCTACGGCAAGCTCGTTGCCGTGATTCGGCTCCCCTGACCTGGAGCCTCCCTCGATAGTGCTACTGGGACTCACGACCCAGCGAGGGACTTCTTTCCCGTCACCACACCACAACAACACGGTGATTCCATGAGTGCTCTCTTCGAACGATGGCGCCCCCAGACCCTTGATGAGCTGAAGGGGTTCGAAACAGTCAAGCAGCAAATACTTCAGGTGCAGGCGTCTGTCGGCCTGATGGGGCAATCCTTCTACATCACCGGACAGTCCGGTACAGGCAAAACCACCATCGCTCGCATTCTTGCCAATGCGGCTTCCGATCCCACTTGCATCGAGGAAGTGGATGGTGCTGACGTCAATGTTGACACCATCCGTGAATGGGAGAAGCAGTCCCAAAGCAGGCCTCTCTTTGGTAGCGGGTTTGCTTACATCATCAATGAAGCTCACACGATGCGGTCGCCGGTTGTTTCCCGCATGAACACGACCCTCGAATCTCCTGGGATTCAGCGGAACGCTTTGTTCCTGTTCACGACCACTGCCGATGGCAATAAGCATCTGTTCGATACCAAGTTTGACGCCTTGCCGTTCCTGTCACGATGCCTACACCTGAAACTTGAACTGGATGTCGACACTGTCCACCAGATGGCCAATCACCTCTGCCACATCTGTGAGACTGAGGGGTTTGCCACTGGTACTAAGGATGAGTTCGTTGAGCAGTTGCAGGAAACATCCTTCAACCTGCGTTCCTGCATTCAGTCTCTACCAATGCGTGTTGCATGAAATCCCCCGAACCCGTGACCATCCCTCATGAGCCAGCAACCATCCAACGAGAACTCTTCTAAACACATTCATGAATTCGTCTGGAAAACGAACTTCGGCCACGATGCAGAATTCGCTTGGTTTGTCGACGGCGTTGTTCACCTGGAATGCATGCCTTGTGAAGAAGGTGCTATCCAGCACGGCACCACCCAAATAGAAAACAACACCTACACACGCTGGATAGCCCCTGCATCCGAATCGCTCGCTGAGAAAGTTCGAGCTGAGTACCGACGAAAAGTCAGGGAAGGAACACTCGTGCGTGCTACGGATATCAAGTCTCGCGAGAAACGCCGGCGTGTACGCAAAGCGAAAAAACAACAGCAAGCGAAAGAGCGGACCAAACGTCGACGACAAGTCATTGCCGAACACCCTGTAGCTATTCCAACAGAGCTGCGTGGAGTCTTCATCCTTATGAGGGATGGTGACGTTCTCGACGGGCGCTACCGCAGAGTCAATAGGGGTGAGCGTGGTGACATTCGGGCGATCAACACAGATCAACCGCTTACGGCCGCCGGATACGGCTACAACACTGCGATCTACTCCCGGATCGGGGCTGATCGTGCTGTGAAATCCTTCAAGCAGCTCACTCACGAAGAGCTAGCATCCTTCGCCTCTCTTCACATCAAGAAAATGGGTCACTACCGAAATGGATACGCCGAACAGCAAGAGCAACACGAACGAGACTCACCCCGAGTGTCATGATATCGATCAGTTCTTCTCTGACATCGAGGGCTCACTGGATGTGTTCGACCAGCGAATCTCACGACTAGAGGCCAACTTTCAGGAAGAATCTCAAACCGTCCGCCTGATCCTACGACGCATCGAGCGAAGGCTGAATCAGTGAACCACATCTTCATCGCACATCGACAGGCCTGGGAAGCCGTTGCGAGAGCCCGTCTTGACAGAGGCATTGAACTCCCATTTGCCACAAGGGTCATCGAAAATCTTGACCTCTTCACAATTCGGGGACATCAGGGGTTCTACAACCCATTCTACCTACACCCGACTCGACTCCCCCCAACATCCATTGTTGCTATCTCGGAACTCGGAGTGATCGGATTCGTTCATGACCCAAGAGACGTCAAGCAATGCCTCGAAGACATCGTCTCAATGTCCGAGTACAACGACATCCCCTTCTGATTTTGTATCGAATCAATTTCTTACGCGCGAAGAGATTCTCATGCAGTACACGCTGTTCTGGGAAACCATGCCAGAGCCCCAGAAGTCTCGCGTCCAGGAGTTTATGTCTTCTGGGAACGTCGTCGTCCCCACCGGATCGCGGATATACGCACCAGACGCTGTTACTGCGGACTCTGACTGGGACTTGGTGTTTCTCAAGGGAGCAACCACTCTCCCGCCCGAAACCAAGACAACAAGCGATGGATCGTCTTCCTGGACACTTCGTGATGGACCGGTGAACTACATCCTGTGCAGCGTGCGCGAGTTCAAATCCTGGGTAAACGCCACGAAGCTCATGTTTCATGTTCCCCGCGGAGCGATCTTCAACAAGAACGACCGCGTGGCCATGTTCCGGAAACTCATGAGGGCCCCAATAGTCGCCGGCTGGAGCCGCCGTCGATAGTCAGGCTGGCGGCAAGTTCGCCGCAACTCACCACCACAACTTTTTGGAGAACATCATGTCTACAGAACTACTGGGTAACGTCGTTACCTGGACCGTCAGTTCGAGCGGGCTACCGCTCGGAACAATTCGTCAAGCCCTGGAAGACGCGGGACTTGACCCGGAAATCGCCAAGGAACTCAACGCGAGATCAACATTCTCTCGGGCTGCTCGACACCTCAAGGAGAATCGCACCATTGATCGCGTTAACAACGCGTCCGATGACACTCTCACTTTTCAGTTCACCAAGAAGACTGACCGGGGTTCGTCGATCGAGTTCGACATGGAGTGCCTCGTTCACCTCAACCTTGAAACTGGCGTCATTACATGTCGGGATTCATCCATCGAATCTGAAGCCCGTCTCAAGTTCACTGAGGTCAAGGACCTTCGCACGGCCAGCGACATCACTCGCTTGGTTCAGAAGCTCTTCCGGGAGAACGCGGACCTGTTCCCAATCAACCCCAAACACGGCGGGGCTTACTTCGTTCCTGATCAGCACTCCACATTCACTGAACGGGTGCAAGACTTCATCTTCCGTGTTGGCGGCCAGCTTCACATGTTCCCCGTTCCCAAGGGGACCGAGCAGGGCAACCAGTCTGTTATGAACTCCGTGGCTACCGGCTTGGAGTCACTACTCGTGGAGATGGATAAAGCAATCGAGGATTGGACATCCGACACTCGCCCGAGCACCGTCCAACGGGCTGTTGATAAGTTCCAGGAAATGAAGATCAAGGCGGACACCTACGCTAGTTACCTGGGAGCGCGACAAGACGAGATCGCTGAGAAGCTAAAGAAATCCGTGTCAGCACTCGTTACCCGATCCAATGACCTTGGACTTGCCAAGGACAATGAAAGCTCAACCAGCAAGGCTGGAGCCCCCGCCGATAGTTAGTTCGACGCCACTTGGCGACCACCACAACACCTCTGGAGTGCAACCATGACAATCCGAGACAAATTCACCACCGTGCGAGACGAGATCAACACGTCTCTCATTGAACGCGAACCCGAAGTTGACGCAGCACTCGTTGCCATGCTGACCGGCGAACACTGCCTGTTCGTTGGCGACCCTGGCACAGCAAAGTCACTTCTCTCCGACACGCTCGTTCGCTGGATTAACGGCACCAGCTTTTCCTGTCAGCTCAACAAGTTCACGCAACCCGACGAACTGTTCGGACCCACCAGCGTGAACGGCCTTAAGGCTGACGAGTTCCGACGTATCACCGATGGCATGCTGCCCGAAGCTGACGTCGCCTACATCGACGAAATCTTCAAGGCATCTTCAGCCATTCTCAACACGATGCTTCAGGTGCTGAACGAGCGAAAGTTCAAGAACGGGAAAACCACACTCGACTGCCCCCTGAAACTGGCAATCGCAAGCTCCAACGAGTGGGCAACCGGCAAGGAGCTTGGTGCCCTCTTCGACCGCTTCCTGATTCGACGCGAGGTTAAGCCTGTCAGCACCCCTGATGGGATCAAGCGACTTGCATTCGATCACAACCTCGTCCCCGCCCTGAGTGACTCGCTGACTACGGTGGAACTTGAAGCCGCACAGGCCGAGGTTGCTTCTGTCACCTGGAAAGACACCGCCCAAGACGCCTTTCTGCAAATCTCACGACAGCTCACGACTGAGGGGATCAGGATCGGCGACCGACGACTTCGGAAGGCTGCCAACATCTGCCGTGCAACCGCTTGGATGGATGGAGAGGCTGAGGTCACAACCGAGCACTTCGGGATTCTCTCTGATGTCCTTTGGGGATCACCAGAAGACAGCAACACGAGCCGGCAAGTGATCGTCGATATCGCCAAGCCATCTTCGATGGTGTTCGCCACATCCCTGGCCCAAGCCAATGAGATCATGGGACAGATCGACGCAAGCGATGTGAAGTCCCTCGCCACTGCTGGTGGTAAACTCGATGCCCTGATTAAGGACGCGGCCAGCAAGCCCAACAGCGATAAGCTGGTCGGAAAACTCAAATCAATGGTTGCTCAACTTCAGGCTGATGTCCTGAAGGCAACCGTCAACGTATAGAAGCCTGTTGTTGTGGTGGCGACTGGCGGGTGATGAGCATGACTCTCATCCCCGTCAGTCGCTTTTTTCACGCGCCAACCCAAGGAACTCACCATGACAGACAAACCGGACACGCCATCCACCGATGAGTTGATGGCCCTCGGCAACCAACTTCAGTCGGCGATTGAATCCAACCTTCAAGAGACTCCAGTTGATCTGGACATCACTCAGGATGCGGACACACCTGATGAGGAAGAACAGCCCCTGTCCAAGACCGCTCTTGAACTCGATGACTGGTCAATGGCACGTGGGCGGTCCTGGCTCCACTCAGAGCACTGCCCACCATCACTGAAGGATGTTGCGGAACCAAGCACTCCGGCCACCTTCGCGGCCGACATGCTTGCTATGGCATTCGAGATGTCTCCGCAATTCGCTAAGAACCCTGAGAACTCACGCCTGTCCCACTTCCTCAAGACCCTCTCCAACACGCCAGCTTACAGGGCTATCCATGAACAGACGCAGTTGAAGCCGATCCCCAGCGAAATGGCCGCGTCATCGTTCGCCACTGAGTTCATCGCCCTCGCTAAACAAACATGCCCCAAGGATCAGCTTGAGCAGGACGCTCAAGCACTGTCGGCCGCTAACAAGGCACTCGACGCCGCCGGCAAGGATGTCGAGAACTACTCCAATTCCTGTCAGAGCTTGGGTGGTGACGGAAGCGATCGCTCGATGGGCATGTCGCCTGAGAAGGTTCGCGAGCTGTTCACAAGGATTCGCGAGAACAGTCAGCTTCGCAGGATCATGGAACTTGCTGGGCGATACCAACGCCTCGCTCGATCAATTCAAAACACCAAGCCAACTCACGGCCAAGATGAGGTTGTTGGAATTGAACTTGGAAACGACATCTCACGGATGCTTCCAGTTGAGCTTTCCAAGCTGTCCGACCCTTCGCTTGAAGACTCGTTCTATCAACGGTTCGCTGATGGACGGCTCTTTCAGTACGAACTCAGAGCGACTGCCAATGATGCTCGTGGACCGGTCGTTGTCGTTGTTGACGAATCCGGTTCCATGACCGGAGACCCTGTCGCCAACGCCAAAGCCTTCGCTCTCGCTATGGCCTGGATTGCTCGACACCAGAAACGATGGATTTGTCTCGTTGGGTTTGCCGGTGGAACCGAGGGAAACTACTTCGTTCAGCAGCCGGGAGAGTCCAATGTTGAAGGACTTATCAACTGGCTGGCGCACTTCTATAGCGGCGGAACATCCTGTGATGTCCCTCTCGTTGAGCTGCCGACCAAATGGGGTGAGCTTGGATGCCCCAAGGGTCGCACCGACATCATCATGGTCACTGATGGCATCGTGAATGTGCCAGACGGCATCCGTGACGACTTCAACAAGTGGCGTGCAGACACCGAGGCCAAGACCAATCTGATTGTGATTGGCCAATCGACACCCGGCGACATGAACAAGATCGCCGACAACGTCTACCTGCCTCAGCACTTCGGGCTTGAAGCCGAGGGAGTTGCCGAGTCACTCGCCGTCTAAGCCTGATGAGTCCGTAGGGACGAAACGCGGTCACTCGGCCGCGTCGCTTAGCACCACAACACTACGAGGTAACCCATGCCGAAAAAACCAAACTCCCCAACGATTCCCCGCTACACAGACGGGGTCCCTGTCACTATCCCGCCTCGTGAGGCTGAATGCTTCCGATACTGCGGGGATGGGCTGACGACTTGGGAAATGGCTCGAATCATGAATGTCAAGGAGAAGACCATCGCGTCATTCAAGGCTCGCCTTAAGGATAGGCTAGACCTCGAATCCACAGCAAAAATGATCCACTACGCAACCTTGTATTTTCACCTGGAATGTGACAATGCCCAACGTTCTCTACGGAAGATTATCGAAACTGCCTCGCCGAACACTTCAGTCCCACGCTCGGAGCAATCAACTTGAGCGTGATGACTCCGGAAAAGCCCTCTACATGCACACCCGAAAGTGCATGAGGGAACACAACGGCGCATGCCGGTTTTCCTGCAATGAACCCAAGGGTGGTTTCGTAGCTAGCGACATCAACGATGTGGAGGCCGACAAACAATGAGGTACAAGATCGAAGAACGAAGCTGGGACGGAGAAACCTACCTAGTCGTCGTCGACACGGAACGTGAGAACGAAAGCGATCCCTACATTCTTTGTCAGCAGCCGCTTGAATTCTACGCCTACCCGGAGGGGGGCATTTATTGAATCGTCCATTGACGATAGTGAGTGTCGGAGAAACTTCGAACAGATTATTGAAGCTCTTAACAATCACCCCTGTGAGTAATCCAGATTTCTGACGTCTTGCCGCCAGACTCGTTCGAACCCTGGTTCCGGGTCTGGCGATCTTCAATCGCCCATTTGTCTCCGCTGTAGAGTTCCCGAATAAACTCACAGTCGTCGTAGCGAATCAGGATGCGAGTCTTATCGAAGCGAGACAACCCACCATGGAGATCGCGGTGGTCCTTCTCCATAAACGGATGAAGGTAGTTCCGCCCCGCCTTGTACCAAGGCGCGTCCACGTAGAGGCCGCAGTCTTCCCGGTCCTTGACATCGGCAAGCACCTCTCGGAAATCGCGGGACTCCCACTCACACCGCTTCATGATCTCGGCCCAGGCGTGTAAATCGTACGCTGCCGCCACAATCCTCGAAGCGTTCCCGCCTCCGCCTCCTGTACGGCGAACCGAAACCTCCCCGCCGACATGCTTGGTCCCACCCTTGCCCTTACGCCCCAGCCAGCACAGAGCCCAGTACGCCCACGCGCGTTTAATCGGCGAGACGTACAAACCACCTGCGACATCCTTGATTGTGTTCTCTGCCTCGTTGATCTCGCCTGGATGACTCAGGGTGTGCTTGCACCTCGCAATCAGTGTGAGTGATTCTTCCCCCTCGCTACAGAGGACTCGGTAGAAGTTGATCGCATCTGCGTGGATATCATTGGCCACGATCACGCGGGCCGAGAGGTATTTCGCCACAGCACCGCCACCAAAGAAGGGAATCGTCACGTGAGTGCAGCCGTCGAAGCGACTGGCAATCTCCTCTGACACTTCGCTGTCACTCCCAAACCAGGAGAGGACGCTGTCCGTCTTGGTCTTCGTGTCATGTGCCTCAGCGAACCGCGATGGCTCGTCCTCAAACAAACCCTTTTGTGATGCACTCATCAACTTCTTCCTCGGTCACAAACTGCAACGCACGTTCGTCGCGCAAACGCAACACCCTCTCCCTGTCGTACCGATCAGGGGCCTTCACCTTGATCAATGCGAGCTGTCGCGCAAGGGGCCACTCCCCTTTTTCGTTCAGCGGTCCGCTGTTGCAGTGCCAGCATGCGACGATGAGGCAACACGGTTCTCCGAGCACCTTCACGCGAAGAGGACCGTTGAGGATTTCGTGGCACGCGAGGAGATTCATATCGCTTGGCCGATGCTTTGGCCGAAAGGGGCTAGTACCGCAAAGCTCACACTTCCCAACTTCAGCGATCAGAGCCTCACGAATCGGCTTCGCGGCCGCATTGTGACGTGCTCTCTTTCTCGAGAACCTCCTCATCACTCCACCCGAATCCCTTCACCTTGGCTGGGCGACGCAAACGGTTAAGTCGCTCGCCCTCACACGACGAAAGATGGTCGACCGTTGCGGCGGGATATGGGGCTTCCGCGCCGCAATACCAGCAAGACACCACCCTCTCAGAATGGGACGTCTTCATTGTCTGTGTCGCGCGATTGAGTTCGCCCTGAGCCGCCGCCTTGTGGGGCGTTCTTCTCCTGGAAAGAGAAGCTCATGAACTTTGAGCCGTCTTTCTTGCTGGTCTTTACCCAGGAACTCATCCAGAACTCACATTCGACCCCATCAATCGTGATGGTGCAATTGCCTTTATAGTCCGGATGGTTCGGTTGGCTCTTTCGGTCATTCTTAAACAACACTCCGCTGTTCGGGTACTTTTCTGCCATCAGGCTGTTCCTTTCGCTTCAAGGTCATCTAAACGGTTTTCCGCATTGTCCATGCGAATCTTCATCTCAGAGTAGAGAGCCGATGCTTTCTCAATCCTGGCCGTTGTCGTCTCAACATCGGCAAGGACTTTTGCCAATTTGGCCTCTACCCGATTGATGTTTCTCAAGTGGGCTCGCAATGACTGCTCGGTCGAGTCCACCCGCATCGCCAAGTACGCCACCGTGAGGTTCTTGTTGGCCTCAAGCAGCTTCTTCACGTCTGCGACAGACGCCGCAATATCCTTTGCGATCTGATCTCCGCCGTCCGGCTGCGATCCTGTCTTACCCTCCATTGGTCACCTGATCCCGCACCTCGACAGAATACACGTACCGATGCCAGTCCATGTTGTTCTTCGGCTGATTCAGTAACGTCCTGGGGGGCCAGTAACCGTGCTCCTTCGCAAAAAACGCCTCCATCTGAACCCACGTCTTATCCAGCTTCTTGTTCTTGAACCCAAAGTACATCCTGTTCCATTGGGCCTGTGTGTCGTGTCGGTTCTGCGTCCGCGCGACTGGGTGAAGACGCTCCTCGCACTCCTTGAGTGTCCCGTCCTCCATGATGATGTGTCGCGTGCCCTTCGGGGACTCGTAGCCGCAAAACATGCATGTGCGGCCGTGCGTGCGTTCGGTGAGGCAGTTCGGGCACCGGATAGGCTCCGTCGTCTCCTTGTGCTTGATCCTGTACTCGTGGAACTTCGACGCCTGGGCTTGCGTCATCTGCCAGAGTACCTCCCACGGCCGCTCATTGTTGGGGGACCCATGGCGCCAAAAGTTTCCGCCGTGATCCTGGATCGTGCATTTGTCCTTTCCCGGAGAAGATCGCATGCCACGGCCGCACACCTGCAAATAGGACCCAAGTGATCCAATCGGCGTTGCCATAATGAGGTGCTCTACCGCTGGGAGATCGACGCCCTCTCGAAGCTTGAAGCGAGACGACAGGCCCTTGATCGTTCCGTCAAGAAGCTTCCCCTGGATGTCTTCCCAGAGTGATCTCTCGAGCTTGTGAGCCTTGCCATCAATCCAAGCATCCGTAGCGTCGATGTGAGCCCAAGGTATGCCGTTGTTGTAGAACTGCTGAGTAAGCCAAACACTCTCGGCCTTTCCTGGAGCGTAGAGCAGTGCCGGTTTGGCGTCCGGGTTGAACTTCTTCCAGTTGTTGATGACGGACCCAACGATATGTTGCACGTACTGCTGACGTGTCTTGTCGTCGAGAACAAACTCCCCAGTCGATCCCCGCTTCACCTTTCGCAGATCGGGTTGCTGAATCCCCTTCGTGATGGCGAGGGACAGAAGGCCGCACTCCCTGTATTGCGCGAGCGTCCCACCTGAGACTAGATGGAGATTGGGAACCATCTTCGATAGGCCGATAGGGGTGGCCGACATCAGCATCACCTTCGCACCTCGACTTATATGGTCGTCGAGGATCGTTTGCATCGTCTCACCCTTCTGGATGTGTGCTTCATCAACAATAACAATGTCTGAGTGATGTGCCGGCCATCGAGGGTCATCCGAATACACCCTCGCCCGCTCTGTGTCGGCTGAGCAAATCTGAATCGCCCGGTCCGGGTAAAACTTGTCCTCGTAGTTGGCAGCCCGGACACCGTGGTCTAACCCACCAGCCTCAAACCGATTGCTTGTCTGTTCGATGAGAATCTTGCGGTTCACATAGAAGCACGCTGAGAGACCTGACGCCTCGCACCACTCAAATATTGACTTGGCGACCTGCGTCTTGCCGGAGCCAGTTGGCTGCTGAAGAACGACATTCCGTCCGTTCTGAAGATGTGAACATAGCTCCCAGTATGCATTTTCCTGGGGCTCTAGGAGACCCTTGGGAGGAGTAACTGCCGGCATTGAAAACAA
Organism: uncultured Planctomycetaceae bacterium; assembly: GCA_937975745.1. Lineage (GTDB taxonomy): Bacteria > Planctomycetota > Planctomycetia > Planctomycetales > Planctomycetaceae > CALJUK01. The sequence continues at coordinate 14,684 of CALJUK010000225.1, forward strand.
GGAAGCTTGACTCATCCCTCTTCATCCATCTCTTGGAGTACTTGGGATAACTGCCGCAATGCTGCTTTTGTTCGAGATTCCCAATCGCTACCGTCGCCGCCTCTACGCTTGAAGTATTTATCAAGCTCCCGCGAAACCTGGGCCGCGCCTCTCTCCAGTTTGCGCAACTCACCCACGTGCGGAGACGTTTTCTTTCCTCGTATCGCTCGCTTCTTCTTGGGGTGTCGCGTCTGAAGATCGCGCTCCTTCTTTTCGGCGTGCTTTCGGTACTCTCCCGTTCCGAAATGCTTCTTAACCGGCAGGATCGACTTGACCTCGTCACATTCCGCCAACAGTCGCTGCTGTTCTTCGTGTGACAGGGATGCAATCTTTTCTACGAAGTCCCACCGAAGATGGTCCCAGCACTTTTTGTGCTTGATGTGATGCTGCCACGCCTTGAGGAGTCCGTCCGGGAATTTTGACCCTGGAAGCTCACCCCTCTGCTTCCTGATAAACCTCGCCGCGATCTCATAGTCGTGGTCCGGCATATCCCTCCGCATTAGTTGATCCGCGATCTTCCATGACTTCGCGTGCTCCAGGGACATGAACTCCAGCCGGATCGCTCGCCACTTAAGCTGATGCTTTGAAATGATCCTGTAGCGGCGGTAACCGTCCACAAGAACATTCGCCGAGTCCCAGATTACGAGCGGCATCAGCGGAGTGCCGGACTCGCAAACACTCCGCTCAAGCCACCTATCAGCCTCGTCGGTCGTCGGGCCAAATAACCCACGAAGCTCCTGTTCGAGAATGACTTCCGATGCCATCTGTTCCTACTCCTCCGGAAGCTCTCCTGACGAAGGCGTAGACTTGGCGTCCTCTCCATTCTTTAGCACGACGTGGCATCGGTCTTCATCCGAGTCAGACCGTGTTACAAACTCCAGAACGCACTGGAAGTCGTTTTCAGTCAGTACCTGCTCCAAGGCTCCAAGGCTTTCGTTGTCGAGATCGTTTCCGTGCTGGCAAATCATCAGCCGTAGGCCTGGGTGAAGTCCGATCTGGACCATTGCAGATGTCTTGATCCTCTCAGCCGTTGATGCCTGACTGAGTGGGTGGCCGTTAAGAAGCACACCCTCAGAGTCAACGCTCATCCCCTCAACGGGCCACTTCACCACAGAGAGTGCCTTCTGCTTTTGGGCGTCGATCGACTCAATCGACTTCGTAAGGCTTGCCGACTTCTTCTTGGAATCAGCCACCTTATCTCTCGCGGCCGCGACATCCTGGCGAAGCGACACCATCGCGTTCGTCTCGTTGACTCTCGATATGCGATCCTCGATCTCGTTCGTGTCCACGTCCTGGAGTTTTTCCACGGCAGTCGCCAGCTGGCTGAGCGTCTCTGTTCCCTCCGCGACTGACTCCTGCATCGTCGTGAGTTCGGATTCCAGCTCGGCAATCCGTCTCCTGAGGGACTCTACGGTTTCCTTGTCGGACGCCAATTTGGCCTCGACACTCTGCTTCTTCTTTCGCGCCTTCTCGTTTTCCGCGTTGGTCGCCTGACCTGCCTTCAACTCTTCGAGAAGGGAGCCAGCATCGACTGGTTCTTCTGGTGTCCCTTCTGGGATCTCCAACTTCTCAAGGGATTCGAGTTCGACCTGGAGCCGCTTTACGTCACGGTTCACCCCCGTCCGCTCGTCGTAAATCTCTTTTCGCTTGGCATCAAGCTCGCCGAAGTCTAGACCGAGTAGGTCTTTCAGGATGACTGCCTGTTCCTTGGGAGGCGCCCTGTCAAACGCCAGTGGATCGAACGCCCTCAGACCCATCACTTCCTTGAGAAGCGCACGGGGAGTCGCGGACGGCTCACCTGACGAGTCGATGATTGTCACTTCGTCAACAACCCGCCCATCCCGTTTGCGGACGAGGTCAAGTTGCACTTTGATGCCCTCGTCAACACCCGTGATCTCGCTGCCGTGCAGGCCAACCACGACCCTTCCTTCGTTCTCGCCATCTTTGAGTAAAATCTCAGGCCAATCGGCGTCCCGCTTCCCACACAAAGCGCACATCAACGCTGTTAGGGCGGACGACTTCCCGTGGCCGTTCTCACCCCCGATCAACACAAGGTGCTGCCCTCTCATGTCGACCTTCAGGTCAGAAACTCGCATCACGTTATGCACTTCAAACGCTTCAACTCTCATAGCTACTTCGTCTCCTGGGATAGTTGTGACTTCTCAATTTCCTCTGTGCGGGACTCAACTTCGCCAACCAATCGAGAACCTACTTCCGGTGTGATCGTGCCGGTCGCCGCCATCTGCTCAATTCGAGATCGAAACTTCTTCAGCGTGCTCGTGTCCATTGCCGTTCTGATCTTGCCGCGGATCTCAGACTCAGTGGTCTCCGCGTCCCCAAACTCCGTTTCGCGATCCCTGACATAGGCATCGTCCTCAAACTTCCCTGCGAACACATCCGCGTTGAAGCCGAGGTACGACAGCGCCTTCGACCGGGCCATCGTCATCAACTTCTTAGCCGTGTCGTCTGTCGGTCGCATCCGCAGGTCTACGGCGATTGGAAACTGATGCGGCTCACCATCGAGCGGGTAACGAAATGTCGCCGTAAGCAACAGGTTCGTACCGCCATCAACGGGGATTGGGTTGAACACGAGGTCGTAAAGTCCCCACGCCACACCGTACGGGCCAAACCGCCTCGTCGCCTCTTCAAGCTGGTAGGTCGGGTCGATCGCCGTGAATGCGAACTTCCCGTTATGGACTTCTTTTGTGTGCCCCGGATTCGTCTTGCAGACCTGATTCCAGAGTGCCATTGGGTCTTCGTCGTGCCTAAGTGGCTGCAACTCGCTCATCGCCTATCTTCCCTTCCTCAAGCTTGGATAAACGTGACTCCACCATTTTCAGGAAGAGGCGGGTCCTTCTACGGAAGTCACCTATCAAGTCCTCGTCGCGTTGGACGCGAATGATCGAGATTCGAGCCAGCTTCGGCATCCGGGGATCGAATGACACGAAGTCCCACCATGACCGACCAGTGACCCATAGAAGACCCTGTATCTGGTGCTCATAGTCACGAGGGACCGTGCCGTTGAGGGCGTAGTCAACATGGTTCTTTGAGTTGAACGGGCATTTGATCTCTACCCCGCCATCGTCGTCGATCAGGCCGTCTGGTGAACCGCCAACCCATTGTGAAAACTCTTCCTCGCAGTGCGGGAGAAACCCAACCTGATTCACAGTGGCTTCTCGGCGCCAGCAGTAAAGCGCTCTCGCTTCAGGCTCGTTCTCGTTGCCCCAATCGATGGCTTTGAAGTTGCCAATGCTCTCCTGGGGCTCATTCGTGAGCCGCTCGACGACGAGGTCATTCACATAGCCGAGGGCCACCTTACCCCACGGCTCCCTCCGCCCCTTCGCCATCACATCCGACATCCGACTGGCTGTCACCTTCCCCAGGCGGGCCTTGAACCACTCCGGTGTCCCCTGAATTACGTCCTGCGGCTCCATCAATGTCTTCCTGAGAGATACGAAACAGGTCTAGAACTCGAAGCACATCCCGGCGGCTTTTGACAGGCACCAGGAACGCGTACCCAAGATCATTCCCCATGCAAAATGCGAACTCTCCGTCTGTTGTGTCGGTAAGCTCGATCGAATGAATATCAGCACGACCATCACCTTCCCCAACCCTGAACTCTTTGTTCAGAACCCCATGTCCGAGGCACCACTCTGTGGTCAGAGGAGCGTCCACCTGACGCGCGTCGATCACCCAGTCACCGATATGATCGTCACCAGACCAAGCACCCTTTAAGTGCCATTGGGCACCGTTACTCCTGGCTTCTGTGATTGTGGAACACAACAACAGCAGAGCGCCCATGATGGTTACATCGTACTCACCGTCTGTCGGGAAGCTCGCGCAGTCGACCTTGTCTCTAATGGACAGCGCAGCGTATTTGCACATCTTTCCGAGTGCTGCATCGCCCCAATCGAGAAACGAATATGCTTCTCGTTCCTCATCAGTAATTTTCAGTTCGGCCATCTAGTCACCTCCGACCTCACTATCGGGCGACACTCCAGCCGCGCACGAAAAAGCGGTGCCGCCCAACCAGCAGGACGAGCACCGCTACCCGATTTGGCACCTCTGTGACTGAGGCACGGCGCAACGTTACGGACCATCCTCACCCTTGGTCAAGAACTCCAGGGCTCTTTGTGACCAATCCACGAGCTTTCGAAGGCTGCCCTCGTTCAAAACGACATCGAGCACGACTGAGCTTCCATCCGTAGAAAGTTCCTCATCGTCGCACTCCACGGAAACCATCACCTTTCCCGATTCGCTTCCAGGGATGAATTCCTCTAGCCAGAGTTTGTCTCCATCACTCACAACACACGGTATCGATTCCTTTGGGAGAACCGTCATGATCGCTCTCTTTCGTGGTGTTTCCTGTGTTAGTTGGGCCGTCCGATGGCAGACGCGAAGCATTTACTCTCATGCTGCTCTGGTCACGAACCATGGAACGTTGATCGAGGCCGTGGAGTTTGTTGGCGTTCGGGAACGGGCGATCCGGAAAACCGACAAGTACGACCTGTTCTCAGTCGAAGGCCTGACCCCTGAGAAGCTCAACATTGCCACAGATGTCACAAGAAGTCTAATCGGAAAACCGTACGACTATCTGTCTGTTCTGCGGTTCCTTTCCCGGAGAAAACCCAGCCACAACAATCGCTGGTTCTGCTCAGAGCTTGTGTTCGCGGCGATGGAATCAGTCGGTATCAAGCTGCTCGATCGGATCACGGCCGCCGAGGTCTCCCCCAAGCTCCTCTCGATCTCCCCGCTGCTCTGTCCTGTTTCGTGACGGCCTGCTTCGTGGGAATGATCCACCGAACGAAAAACGCCACACCATTAACATCCAGATCGACCAGCGATCTTCGTTGTCCTTCGGGGTGTAGAGGCTCACTCGCGCAACACCCAAGCACGGCCATCCCCAAAGGGTGACTTCGTACTGGTGCGATTCACTTGGGCCGAACGCTTCCATCACGGCTCCTGAGAAGGTTCAAGAACGGCTCTTCGATCATGTGCAGCTTCTTGTGAAGGTCTTTCCGCAGGTAGAGCACGTCGAACTGAATCAGCACTCCGTCAATGAAGTGCTGTTCGGACATGAGGATGGGGACGAAGTCCTTCAGTAAGGGAAGCACCTCGGCAATGCTCGCCCCCTCGTTGTACTCCACGAGTGGGAGTTCTATGAGGATCAGGGATGTGGTTTTCAGCGTGTCCCTCGCGCCCCTCAGAACCGCAGACTCAGACCCCTGCACGTCGATCTTGATGAAGTCCGGCCGACCCAACCCTCTACTCACCGCATTGTCAATCGTGAAGGTGGGGATCTCCTGCGGCTCAACACCGTCGTAGGCCGCCGTCTGCTCCTGGCACACAGAATCACCCGTCCCACCGGTCGCACTGAACGGGACCATCGCAACGCTCCCGTCATGTGCCGCATATCCCGTGAGGAACGGAAAGCCGGCCTGTGCAAGTACCTCGTCGTGGTCCTTGTTGGCTTCGAACAGAACGAACTCGCTATCCCGAAGAACTCGCTTCATGTGCCTGGACCAAATCCCTTTGTGCGCGCCGATGTCGTAGACCCTGTCGATCTGGAGGCCAGCTTCGACCAGCCCTCTAACCTTGTCCTGCAGCGCCTTCATTGAAACTGACTCCTGTACTTGGCTTTGGCATGTCGCCCCAATGCCCCACGGGACCACTTCCACCGAGCACCCTTAATCTTCTTGCAGACACGACATGTCCACCGTTTCAACTTGTGGTTTCTTCTAAGCGGTCCGCCACAACCAGGACACTTGCACCAAACCACTTTCTTGCGAGGGGACTCAGGAAAATGAACTGACTCGTGACATGAATCACATAGCGACCGCAACGCATCTATCGAATCACCCGTCATTGAATCTTTGTCGTACGAGTTATGGTGAACTACCGCCGCTCTTGCACCGCACGAACAGAAGTACCCATCTCGCTTCAGAACCCTGGCGCGTATGGCCTTCCACATGTCTGAGTTGAGGTAATCAAGATATGACTCAAACCCCATGTCGGACAAAACTTGAGTCCTTTCCTTGACCGAAGGACCTCTCCAACCTCGTCTCATAGCTCCTCCAGTCGGCGGTTTCACAGTGACGAGAGCACAGCTCAATTGACCGCCGACAAAACAAACCTGACTTCGACAAGTGGTTCGCGCACCGACCCCGTCAAGGGCCGGGTATTAGTCATCTGACTTGCGACAATGGGACAGAAGACCGGCCAGGACTGGCTTTGATATCGGAGTCATCCTGGCTTGCACCCGCACTCCGTTCCCACGTGAATTCCGACCCGGACGTCGTACACCGATCGGCATGGAAAATCTCTGCCCGTTGTCCCGCTGAGGACAGGCTAGGCGGGCCCTGCTGATGCCATCGGAACGGCTCCTGTCAGCTCAGGTTGAGCAATTGGGCTCTATGTACGCGCACGAAAAAAGCCACAAATGAGTAGTGCGGTACTCAAATGTGGCTTTTGGCTCGCCGTGGCCGGCAAGTTTTCCTGTCCTGTCCGCACACAGGTAAGTTGCTCGGGCTGGATTCGCACCAGCGATCTTCAGGGTATGAACCTGACGAGATACTACTTCTCCACCGAGCGGATACGACTCTGCCAAAAGTTCGACAGTCCGTCAAGTGACGTTCTCAAAACCATCTCCATCCTGGCGGCATGGGCTCGTCGGGCATGAGCACAGCGGACTCATCCGTGCGAGGGTTGATCGCCAATCGACCGCCACCCCATCTCTTGCCGCACTTCGTGCACTCCCCCGCCATTCCCGAGTAAGAAACTCCATCTGACACATGCCGTGTCACATGAAACTTACCGTGGAACATCCAGCAAAAAATGAGTCTCAGCATTGAAATTCCCCTTCATTCTCGCGCCCATCCCTGGGCCTTTCACCACGATTCCTAACGCTCAGGGGGGTAACCCAACTCTCCAGTGAATGTTTATCACAAAATGTCACTGCTATTGGAGTTGCGTCGAGTTTCAGTTCCCAAAAACACCGTGCTATTTGGGAAAAACACCGTGCTATTTGAGGCCACTCCGGGAATCGAACCCGGAACCCAAAGGTTGCTTCAAGGTCGTCAAGCGGTTGCCCGCCTCATGGACTCCACAGTTCCCCTGGTGCGCGTGCCCGTCCCCAACGCCTAGCCGTTTCGCTCGACACTCAGCGCGGACAAGTGGCCGTCCTTGATCGGTGCCCCGTGAGGGGTTCGAACCCTCGTGACTCTCGCAGTCACCCGTCCACTCACGCCCGTCGACGCTCGCTTCGCAAAGCTTCCTGAATGAGAGATGCAGGCTCCGTGGCGTACGATCCACATTGCGAGCACGCTGGCACCCATGCCAGCCTCAGGGCATCACTTCTAGTTGTGTTCGCCAATAACGGTCGTCTTCCCCGCCTCGTTGAGACGGGCCTCGATGGCACCGGAAAGCAAATCTGCCTCATCTTCCCCGTCAGCATCCCGCAAGAACGCATGGAGCTTCTTCATTACTCGAACGCCTTGTTTGTAAGAGTCCCCCCGAATATTTGGATGAGACAAGGCGAGAGTCATCATCGTCGTCAAGCCCGCGAGTTCCTCAAATGTTAGCACGATGTCGCACGTTCGACGTCCGCCCTGCCCTTGGAATGCATCCATGATTCGTTCCGCGAGCTGCTCGCCCGACATCGCTCGAAATTTGCTCATTGATCGTCTCCGGGGCCAATTGACTTCCACCCCTCACTATCGAATCCAACTCCAGCCGACCGGCTGGATTGCATCACGGTCATGTGGGGCACGCAGTCTTGGACTTCTTGCGGTTGCCCCAGTTCACCCGGTTCTCGTGATGGTCTGAGTGCAAAGCCTTGAGGTGCTCGAACGGAAGTCCAAGAACCCATTCGACATTGAACGTGCCGCGATGGTTGGGATGCTCCAGGATGTGCCTCTGGAGGCTCCGAAGAGAGCGCCCTGGCCATGACCAGTCTGACCTTCGGTCGCGATACCGGAACTCGTAACGAACCCCATTGACCACAACAGATGGTTTCGGCTTCTCCAGCACAGCATCCGGGAGAGTGAAGTCAGCGAGTGCGATTGTACCCGCCGACAACACCCCGGCGACCGACCCGAAGAACGACCTTCGATTCATCAGAACCCCCGAATAATTTCCAGGATCAGCGGAAGAAGACGCAGGATCATGGCGACGACACCCGACAGGCTCTTCTCAACTTCCATTTCCTCGGAGTCGCTCAGGTTCTGCGCAACCACTCCGTCAATCGCATCCGCTATGCCGATCAGAGCTTCCGAAATCTGCTCGGCTGTAGACAGCACTCAAGACTTACCAAGCGATGACAGCTCACACCCGATGTTCTTCCGGAATTCCTTCCAGTCGTCCTTGTCTGAACCCAGGACAGTGTCAGTGAGGCGACCAACCGTAGGGCCCACCTCGTTGGCGTTCTCAAACGTGCCTTTCGCCGCTTCTTCACCAACAACCCGGTAGACAGCCGCGATCTTGCGGGCGTTAACCGGCTTGTCATTCGCTGTAACCGCCTCGTACCAAGACTTGACCTTTGTGGCGAATGAAGGGGAATCAGGCGGCGATGGATCGTTTGGCGAACCAGATGTGCGAATCACTCGCTGAGCCGAAACCTTGACTCGTTTCGCGCCACCATCAGCCGTCAGTGTGACAACAGATGCACTGCCGTCCGAGTGCATCAGGATGATCGTTTCGTCAGCCAGTGCCGTTGCACCAACCACGAAACACACAACAAAAGCTAGACATCGCCCCATGGGTCGTCGTCTCCGAGATCAGGAGTGGAAGCGTCCGGGATGAATCGCAGGACGCCCACTTGCTTCCCGCCAACCAGGACTGGTGAATCGTTGATCTTGACCGTGGTCCCGGGAACCGGTGGCTCTGGGTCAGGGCGTTCGGCAGGGCCATACCCCAAACGAACGGCACGATCGACGTCGTTCTGAGTCAATCCATCTAGGCCACGGATCATGTAGGGATTCATGATGTAGTTGCCGCGGTTGTGCGGCAGCCCAAGAAGATGGCCAAGCTCGTGCAGGGCAACGAGATAGAGGTAGTGTGATGTCCAGGATCGGATGTCGTACCGCTGCTGGAACCCCTTGCCGCACGTGTTGTTTGCAAGGTGAGACCAAGCAAGCGTGTTGCCGTCGAGGTGCCCGAAATCAACTGTGCAATGCGCGGCCCTCGATGTTGTCAGGTGCCACTTGAGGTTAACGTGTTCCATCCAGTCCTTGAGTGCGCGGTCAAACTGCTCCTCAAATGTCCTCTTGGTGATACCCATCCGCCCAGACCAGTTGTCCCAGTCAATTCGAAGTTGAAGCTTCTGGGAGCAGAGTTCTGGGAATCGAGCCTCAGCGATTTCTCCATTCGCTCCAGCCACGTCGGGGACCGAGCAGCAGCGGTTCATGAGATGCTCTTCAATCGCCGGATTGACACCACCTAACTTGTCAGCCAAATCAGTGATGTCATCGCTCCAGAAGGACCGGTAGTTGTTCTTGGAGAGTCCTGTGAAACTCAACGCTCGGTTGGCAACTTCATGCATGAAAATGTCCCTGTCGGTGTCTGATGTCGTCCGCTGTCACCCCCGCACCGGCTGCGAGAACAACCAAGTCCTTGGCCATTTGAGCAACATCAAAGTCTTCGATCACCTTGAGTCGCCCAACAGCCTCAGCGGCGACGGCCGCCAAAGCATAGGCATCGTCTGTGTTTGCCGACTTAACGAAGGCATCAACGGCCGCTTTAAGTCGAACAGCCAGCGGTAGTTGTGGTTGATTCATGCCCTCACTATCGGACGGCACTCCAGGCTACTTGGACTCGGCCTTGCGGCGCTCCTTCTGTCGCTTCGACCAGAGGGACAGCAAATCTTGGAGTCGCTGAGCTTCAGCACGTTCCTTGGGCGACATCGCCGCGAGGTCGTCGGGCCGGAAGTAGAGCCGCTCGAACTTGCCCGCGCCGCGACTGAGCATGTCTTCCCGAACAAGCTCCCGGATTACCGCTTCCTTCGCACCTGGGCTGATATCGCTGACGCGAACACCCGTGAGGATGTTGGCCAGTGCTGCCGGTCCTGGGATTCGAGTCCCAGGGATCGCCTTTCGCTCATCGGTCAGTTGACGAACCGTCGTCAAGGCCCGTGCAGCCGGTGAATTCGCTACGGCCGTTTCGAGCCATTGCGGTAGTTGGACAGCCTTCTTCTCGCCTGTCACGTTCGCCAGGAGACGTCCAACGAGGGGATCGAGGTCTTCGAGCGGCCGCCCGCCGGACGGACTCTTCTGGAAGAAGCTCTGACCTGTGAAGTACTCCAGGGGGCCTTTGACGAATGGATTCATCCGGCTGAGCACCTCAAGGCCGGCCGATCGAGCGTCTGGACCGAACGACAGCGGGTCTTCGTGCATCATCCCGAAGCCAGCGAGATACCGGTCTGTGCCGGCCGGAAGCTGCCCGAGAATATTCCCCAGCGGAATACTCGCCGTGTCGCGCACGTAGTCCGGAGCCGTCTCGGCATCCTGGTGCGCAAGGCGTTGTGTGCGGATTGTCGCGCCGAGGGGTCCGCCTGGGCGCTGGGCGAGTTCACTCACCACCTGCTTGCCCATCCGGCTGGAGAAGCTCCAGAACGGGATCAGACGCTTCATGATCTGCTGCTCGAACGGCGTGAAATACCGATTCGAATACTGGACCTGTGCCTGACCCACGAGTTTGGCTGCCTCGTCTCGGGCTGTCCCGCGTCGCAGAAGCTCAATGTACGGGGCGAGACGGTTGCGACCTTCCACGTAGTGACCAATCTCTTCGCCGGCCGCGAGAGGCCCCCACGTGCTCTCCGTGGCCCCTCGAACGCCTCTGAACTGAGCTTTGAGGGGATTGAGCTGCGTGTCCGGGTGAAGGCCGGACGCCTTCTGTGCGACCCGTCCAAGCCGCATGGCGGGATCACCCACGTCAACCTGACTGGAAAGCATCTCACTCAGCGATCCGGGCTTGGCCGCCGTCTTCTCGGTCTGAGCGATCGTGGCGGTCACATCGGTGGCTTGGTTGTTTCGCGAGAGGATCCCATCGGCAGACGCCATCTCCCCGAGAATCCTACGGGCCATGTCGTCCGTAAGTCCGGGCGCATCGGCTGGATCAAACACGTAGCTGTTGCCAACCTTTCGATACCCCATGCCGTCGAGAATCGCTCCAAACTCAGGCGTCGCCTCTTCGACGACAACCCGCTTACCGGTTCCTGCCAGGGTATTGTGGAGCCGCCGGAAGTCTCCACGTCCAGGGACCGCAGACTGAACCCGCGCCACGACCAGGGCATCAGGAACCTGCACTCCCTTGGCACCAACGTCTCTACCTGCCCAATCCTGACGACGAATCAGAAGATCGGGGAACGTTTCGTTCGACAGACTGTGCGATCCGCCCACTGGAGCACTCGCCACATCCTGTACGCGAGCTGCCAAGGCCTCATCGACCAGCTCACCGCCGGCTTGTCGCCGTGCCCACTCATCACGGATGGCGGGGAGTTCCCGGAGCCCCGCAACCGCTCGCCCCTTCATGTAGTCACCAGCCATGGACTCCGCCTGTCGGCTGGTAATCCCCTTCATGAAGTTCCAGGCGAGACCAGACATGCGGTTTCGGACGTGGAAGGCCGGCCAGATCGAGGTCCACATGCCTTTGCCGAAGTTCGTAACTCCGTCGACGATCTTCAGCCATTCGTCGAGTTCGTCCGATCCGGTCATCTGCTTCATGTATTGGCGCACATCGTTGGCGATCTCCCTCGAAACAACCGCCTTTCCGAGTTCACCTGTCGTGACGTCTCCGGTCAGGCCGAGTTTCTTGAACAGGTACTCCCCAAACCCACCAGCCTCGTCAGACTTGCCCCACTTCAGCCCCACTTCCTTGACGAGTGTCATGAGCTGGACGGTGTCGCGAGCATCAGCAATCGCGTCGCCACGCAGCTTTACCACGCCCGGCTGTGAGAGGACATCGGCCAATGTTTCGATCGAGACGTCCGCGTTCTTCGATGCCAGAAGTCGTGCGTTAAGGTCCTTGAGTGGGTGGTTGCCGAAGATTCCGGAATCAAGCGTCTCAGGCGCATAGCTTCCCAGCCGTTTCGCGAGGGCCTTGTACCGGCCGGTCTCCCTTCGAACCCACTCCCCAGCGCCGCCTCCGCCGGGAGTCTCCTTGAACATGCGGTAGGAGTCTGGCAGCCAGCTCCCGTGCTTTGCTTCTAGGAATTTGGCCACATCCTCGGTCTTGACGCCGTCTCGCGCGAGAACTTGCGCCAACTCCGGATCACGGGCGATCTCTTTTGCCGCGATGGTTCCGCCGGGGATGTCGCGGAAGACGTCCAGGCGGCCAATCTGAGATGAGTCTGCGGCCGAGATGAAGGCCTTGTCGCGGGCCGGCTTGTGGCCGAGAGCTTCCGCTATGAAGCGTGGAAAGTAATCGATGTAGTCGTCCGTCAGCTCCCCAGTCTTCTTCCCGATCGCCTTTCCCTGCTCGATCATGGGTTTGATCAGGTCGCGTGCATCGTTCGCAACCTTTTGCATCACCTGCAACTGCTCGGGAGTTGTCCGCTTGAGCGTTTCGTCAATCCCAGCCCTCACTGTCGATGGGACATCGGCGGGGCGCACACCCTCCATCATCATCCGCAGGAGGTCGCCAGCCGCCTCATCGGAGACGCCAGCCGTCTTGAGTTCGTTCCCGAGCCGAACCGCCTCGAGCTGCACATCTCCCATCGCAGCAATCTTCTCATCAAACGACCGCTTGGCGAATCGCTGAACCAAAGCACTCTTGGTCCCATGAAGTGCTGCGTCGAACAGACGAAACCCTGCATCGATCGGGCGAATCTCAGTGCCTGGAATGGCCGCGCGGCGGATTCCTGTGCCGATCTTGTCGAGGCGACGTGCTGCCGCCTGAGACTTTGCGCCCGTCCCCAGAACTGCTGACGGAGCAGAGAACGGGAGTCCTGCCCCAAACAGACCGCCGAGTTGCTCACCGCGGACTGCGTCCAGGGATGTTCCCATCTGCTGGGCGGCGGTGTGCGCCTTTGCTGTCGCCTGATCGCCACCATACTTGAGGAGATCGTCGAGCGTTGTGGAGAGCATCGCCTCACGACGACCGATCTGATCAACCGGCTTGCCCGCCTTCTTCGCGGCCGCAAACACCGCATCATCAAGAAGCCCCGCTCGTTTGGCGACCTGACCAGCCTTTCCTACCGCCGACGCCCCCAAGGACAGGTATGTAAGCGGGTCGAGCCCCATTTCAATTCCGAGTCCACCCCAGAAGTTCCCGGTGGTGTCCCGCGAGCGTGCGAGGCCCATGTTGCGGGCAATGTCCCGCCCCGTCGTGCGCCCCTCGGATGAGAACCAGTTCCAGGGGAGAAGCTGATCGAGCGGGTTTCTGTCGCCGCGCCGGCCGCCTGAGAACAGATTGACCGTGTCACGAACCACGGAACCCGGCAAATCCAGAAAGTTCCCGACAGCTCCCGCCGTGTTAATTGCGCCACTTCGTAGGCTCCCGACGAGAGATCGCTCTTCCTGGTCGCTCATCGGCTGTCGAGCTGGAGCCCGCCTCGATAGTGAGGCTGTCCGGCCAAGGAGCCTTGCCAGTTCTGGGTCAATCTGCGCAAGCACTTGCGACATCACAAACTCCGCGAGAAGAACATGTCCGAATCATGGAAACTGACCACGACTCGTCAGTGTGCCAAATGCCCCTGGCGGGTGGATACCGATCCGCGAGAAATCCCGAACGGCTACACCGAAGACAAACACCGGGCGCTTGAGTCTACCATCGAGCGCCGCGGTGTGGGTGAGCAACTCGCAAGTGATTCCGTGCGAGTGATGACCTGTCACGAGAGCAACGCGGGGGACGAATCGATGTGTCTGGGGTGGCTGATGAATCAGCTAGGCCCCGGAAACAACATCAGCATGAGATTGATGGCTCGTCGCTGCGAGAACATCAATGACGTCGAGCTGATTGGTGAACAGCACCAGACTTTTGAGGACACCTTGCCATGAAATTAGACGACCTGACCAAAGTTCAGCGATCATTGATCCTCTACCTTGAAACAAGGATCGTCGATCGAGCCGGTCGCCTGGACAGCAGGCACCTCAACAAGGAAGACCGAGACCAGCTCAAGGTATGGAATGCAGACGGGTTCATTCAGTACGGCCGCATCGTCATGGAAGACTGCAACTCGGACGGATCGACGTGGGTTGAGTTCTCAGAAGAGGCCTGGGACGTCGCCCATGCTGAGCGCCGGGCACGCGGCCACAGAATGTTGGAGTCCCGCAACTACACACGAACCAACGAGAGACATCATGCCGGTTAAATTCAGTGTCTATGTCGCCTCACGAGCGAGCGTTCCCGATAGACCCGAAATGTGGAGGCGTCTAAGGGAACAAGGATGGTCAATCAGCTCACATTGGATTGATGAACCAATATCCGATCACGGGAAAGACTTTGAGTCGTTGTGGACGCAGGTTCGAAGTGACATCTACAGAAGCTCTGGCCTGATTCTGTATGCGACTTCAGAAGACTTCCCTCTGAAGGGTGCGCTGGTCGAGGCTGGAATAGCGGTCGGCATGAAAAAGCGTGTCGCCGTTGTCCTTGAGGGTTTCGAACCAGAACTCCCCAGTCATCGACCAATTGGTTCATGGGTCAACCATCCACTCTGCCAGATGTTTAACAACCTCAGCGACGCCTACGCTTGGCTGGAGAAACACCATGCCGGTTGAAATGCCAGAAGAACTCACCGCCGAAAACGGTGCCAAGGCCCTCATGATTGGTGAGTTCGAGGAGGAGATTCCGAACCCGACCTATTGTGACTGTGGAGTGTCACTCTGTCCGATGTGTGAGATCACTCAGGACGAAATGTTGAGCCCGACCATGAAGGTCCAAGTCTCGTGGGACACGATCAAGAAGATTTACAAAAAGCTCGTGAGGAATCGCCGCCAACTACTCGAAAACCACAACCCTGTTTTCGCCGCTTTGAACGCCGTCGTGAAGCGCACAAACGGAACAAAGTTCATAGTCAAACTCGAACCGTACGAGCTGAGACCCGGAGAAGAGATAGTTGCCGATCGGCCACATGGCGATGGAGACTTCTCATATTGCTGTGGTGTCACATACTGCCGCTGTGGCGATTAGCGCCTCCACTGACCCGCTTCAATCAGCTCACGCTTCCGACGAAGACCCTGCGGACTGAGGCCGGCACCGAGGTTCTCATACACGTGAGGATGGATTCCCCGTTGTCTTGCATGGCCTATCAGGCCAGCATCACGCTGACCGGCGCGGTGATCCTGAATCCGCTTCACTCGCTCCTGGAACAGCTCTTTAGTCAGGGTCTTGAGCGTGGGCGAACCGGATGGGGTGCTCGTCTCGCTGTCCTTGAGGGCGGCTTCTAAAACAGGGGAGCCGATGCTCATCTGGCCGTTCATGACCATCTGGACGAAGTCCATCGCCTTTTGTCGTTGAGCTTCATCAAACCCGGCCTCGGCAACGTCCGCCTGGAACTGCTGCTCGATCGGCGCGACCGCGGCCCGCTCCCGGGATGTCTGAACAGCACGCCGTTTCGTGTCGACCTTTGAGGCTTCCGGAACGGTTTGGGACGCCACATTCATGTTGACGCGCGGAGCCTCTGCCATTTCAGCGGGAAGCCGACCCTGCCCCGCTCGGATCGATCCGCCATCGAATAGACCGGACACGGTTGGCGCCGGCGCAGCTTGGGACTGCTCTAATCCAGCCATGCCCTGCGTGAGCATTTCAATGCCTCGCTGACGAATCGATGCGTCTGGCGACTCCGTCAATCGAGCCCCCATGTTGACCATCTGGGCAAGCGGCGAGGATTCCTGCTGCACGAGAGACGCTCGAGCTTGATCGTAAGGAGTCCCTTGGGCTTGGATGCCAGCCACGTCGCGACGGGCACCTGCCTCGATTCCGGCCACATCACGCCGGACATCCGCACCAGTCTGAAGCTCCTGCTGAGCCAACTGGAACTCGCGAAGAGCTTGATTCTGCCGGTCCTGCCGAGTCAACGCATCCTGTTCGAGGGCAGTCCGCAGAAGCGATCGTTGTGAGAGTGGGATCATGATTTAGCTCACAAGTCCAGCGAGGAGTGGTGACAAGAACGACAGACCCTGTCGCTGCTGGGAAAGGTCGAGTTCACGGTTACCTAACTGGGCGCGAAGATTCCGGTCAAGGTCTCCAGACCTCACGCCAAGCAATTGACCCAACAGGCTCTGCCGAAGCTGCTGGTCCGTTGTCTGTGCCTGGAGGTCCCGTGCTGCGTTGGCCTGGGCATTCTGCAAGTCGAGCGATCGATTCGCACGGGCGAGTTCCCCGCGGCCAAGTTCAGCCTGGAGCGTCCGAGCCTGATTCGTGTTGGCCTGATCGAGCAATGCCCCAAGAAGATTGAGCCCCTGCGTCTGATCCGCCTGTCGCTCGCCAACCCGCTGCGAGTATTGATTTGATGCCGCGATCTGCGATTCGAGGTCTTGGGCACGTGATCCGAGGTCCTGGTCCACGAGCTGGCCGAAGAGGCTGATACGGTTCTGATCGTCCGCAATCCCCTCGCGCTGCCGGCTGGCGAACTGGTTCTCTCGCGCGATCTGGCTGGCCAGCAGGTTCCTCTGGTCGGAAGCATACTTCTCGAGAGTGGCATCCGTGAGGGAATCTTGAGTGCTTGCAAGAGCCCTTGAGGCAGCTTGGCTCTGGATTGCCTGGGCTGCCGGGGACCGTGGGTCGACGCCCACTCCGGCCGCTTGGTTTTGCAGACCAACGAGATCACCCCCGAGGGAGCTTGCTGCATTGCCGAGAATCTGGTTAAGCCGACTCTGGAACAGAACTGGCGACTCCCCCCGCTGCTCCGTGATCGCCGGCTGTTGCCCTGGCGTGCGCTGACCCATCACCGAGTCAATGTTTGCGGCGAGTTGCTCTGGAGTTCGCGACTGGCGCAGCTCGATCATTGACGGCGCACGGCCGAGGGCGGCTTCTGTTGGCTGGAACAAGTTGCTGAGCATTGTCTGCCCGCCGGCTCCCAGTGACTGACCAAGAATCTGATTCGGACGAATCTGGCTTGGCTGACTGATGCCCTGATTCGCGGGCGGCGCAGTTCCTGGACCGGTGGGAACGGGTGCTGGCGCCGAGACACCGACGTTCCCCGTGAGGCCTACACCCTGGAGGATGTCGCCCACTCCTGACGTCCCTGGAGTCCCTGATGCCGAGACACTGGTGGACGAGACAGCGTTTGGGTCGTAGCCACGCAGGAGATTACTCACGGCACCGAATCCGGCACCGGAGCGGATCCCGTGCATAATGTCGTCGGACTGGCTTCCAGAGAGGCCCATCCCCGGACCGCGATGCTGAGCCCACTCCGCCGGGCCTGCGGTCGCTCCGAGGGCGCCGGTCGGCAGGCCGAACAGGTACTCGGCCAATCCGGCTTTGCGGTTCTCCGCTGCGCGCATCGACTGGGCTTGGAGATTCGGGGCGTCTGCTGCAAATGCCGCGGCGCCGAGTGTGGCGAGCCGATTCTGATTGGCGGCATACTTGGCCGCATCAGCTTGTTGGAATGTGTTGAACGCGGTCATGTCAATCCCCAGCAGTTGGATCGGTTGCCCACTGACGGCCGTCAGTGTTGAGGTCACTATACACCCTCAGTCCACCGTCAGCACTCACTGCCATCGTGAGATCATCGGTGAGAATCACGAGAATCTCGTCGCCAACCTTGTAGAGAGGAAGGACCGTCTGGGTTTCCGTGGTGTCTCCGTCCGTCACCTCGCGAGTCTGGGCGTCCGAGTACGTGTACGTGAGGCCGTCTACAGTCTTGCCGTCGAACGTTGATCGCCTCAGATAGTACGGCTTGAGTGCCTGAATTGGCTTATTGGCTTCGTCGCCCGTGGAAATGAACGGGTTGATGTAGTTGATCGTGATCGTGTCATCGCCAATCGCCGTGATGGTCGACCGGACCATTCGGCTAGACGTGGCTGCACTCTGTCCCTGGCCGGCACCCACAACGGTTGTCGTCCCGCCCGGCGGAAGATCGAACACCTGTGGAAGCTCGGAGTCCTGGATCGAGACTGGGGGGAAATCAACATCCTCAACTGTGCTGGCAACGTCCGGCTCGATCAGCACTAGTGGTGGCTGGAACAAGCTCCCGTCACCCCCCTCGATAACCACAAAGGGGTTGGGCATGTCCGCATCTGTCCCAGGCACGTTGTACTCAACTGCGACTGGTGAGTTGATCGACGCTACGAGGTCTGTGTTTCCTGGCGGTGCTGGCACAGCGGGCGCAGCATTGGTCCCGGCCGCGTCTCCTACTTCGAACACCGGCCCGTCGTAGTTCCTGGTGATCTTGATCGGCGCGCCAAGCACAATCGGCTCTTCAGCACCGAGAATCGCGTACACCTCCTCGGCCAGCTCATGAACCCCAGGGTCCTGGCCATTGATGCGTCGACCCCACCTCTGTCTCTGAAGGCGTGGAAGTTGATTGGCGAACAGATTCCGGATGCTCATCCAGTCACCCCATCGATCCGCAGGCTGTAGATTTGCTGGGGAGTTTCTCCCTGAACTCCATCAATCTGCACTTCGAAGAGGCGATCTCCATCGAGATTGCTCTGGCGGTTCCCGTCGAGGTTCAGCGTCCAGAATCCATCCGTCTTGGTGGGGTCAAGAATGGCATTCTCGTCACCCTGCTCGGTAGTCACGCCGTTGGTAGTTGCTCCCAAGCCCCAATTCTCGGCCGTGGCAGATTCGTTGAGGTAGGTCCGGAGGCGGATCGCATCGCTCGCATGCCCTGGCTTTGCATTGAGGAACAACTTTCGGGCGTTGCCCTTCTCCTCGGGAGCAAACCGAAAGACGCGACTTCTCCAGTGCCACTGAATCCCGCCGATCGTGAACTTGGTTGTCGTGTCTGGCTGTTTTGTCCAGGGAACGTCCACAGATAGCGTTGTGCCCGACACAGCGCGAATTGTGCGGCGCTGGCCGATCCCCGTACCAGACGTGATGACGACCGGGTAACCAACCATGCTCGATGCGAACGTGGCCCCACTGACAGTCACAGAATCAACAGTCGATGACGTCACGGTCCCGTTGTGCGTGTTCCCATCCTCGGCGTCGACCCCGTCGAGGGACCCCATTCCCAGGACAAACACCCGGTTGGCCGTCGAGCCCACGAACACGACAGGTTCGCCAGCGACTTCACCCTCTGTGCTGCTGGTGATCGGAAATGGGTACTCTTCAATCCACCATCGCTGCGTTCGGTACGCGTAACAGATGGCATGGTACGGGTAGCGTGTGCAGCCCAGTGTCACGAAGAAGCGTATTACCTGTTGACCACCGTCATGAACGGCGTGGAAGAACTCCTCGTGCTCCCATCGAACACGCCAGTCGTAGTAACCATTTCGGTCGAACAGGTCCTGGATCGACACGCTGATTGGCTGGTCGTCGTTCCCTGCAAACTGATGGATTCCCTCGCGATCGAGGATGTACGCCATGTCCTCAACAATGACCACACACCGCTGGCTGATCATGCCGCGGTACGTTCTGTGGAAGATAGAACCATCACCACCAGCACCCTGAGGCGCCGGGTTGCGCAGGAACGAGAGCACGTGAAGCCGGTCCCGCTCACCGAGATACATCAGCGACCCCAGCCGGAACATGCCTGTGATGTCGCCGAGTGACTGATCGGCATTCACGATCAACGCATTCACCGCGGGCACGGCATCCGGAAGCCCAGACTCACTCCAGGCGATCGAGCGGCGGCGTGTGTCGATCGAGCGAATTCTGTAATCGGCATAGGGCTCCGTGCTTCCTGGGTATCCCTCACTCAACGTCAACGTCTGGTTGGTCGTGTCGACCGCCGAGATCGTAACCCCCTCGACACCATCGACGTGTAGCAGCCGGCCTACGAGTGAGCTTGTCCATTCCGTGCCGACACCAGTGACCGATGTTGAGCCAAATGTGACTGAGACGGCTCCCTGCGAATACTCGGCATCCCCCGCGAAGAACATGCGGCCGTTTACGTGCAGAAGACTCGTGAGGTCGTTTGGCGGAACCCCGTATCGCGACACTGCGAGGTCGACGCCGTTCCCGTCGAACAGAGGAACGGCGGTCTGGCCGGTCAGAGAGCTGTCCGCGCGGTAACTGTCGATCGACGTAGACGTGAGGTCTGTCGTGTCAACATCGACGTAGAACGTAGCTGTGTTTCCGTTGGCGTTTCGCAGGATTTGACGACGCTCAATCTGGGCGTCTTGGGGGACCTCAAGGTTGGAGTACGTGATCTTCTCCGCACCGCCGATCCACGAACCACCCCCGGCGTACGTACCATTGCCAGCAACATCGACTCCATCCAGGGTCTGCAAGGAGAAGGTGTCCGCATTGATGTTGGTGACAAGGTACGTGCCGTTGGCGGCCGTGTTTCCAGCAACGTTCGAGACAACGATCTGGTCGCCCGTTGAAAGCCCGTGGTTCGCCGTTGTGATTTGTATCGGAACCGTGTTCGATGCCCCCGCGACATCGCCACTGTTCCCGTTGATGACTGTCTTCGCGGATATCGGTGTCAGGTTTGAAAGACGACCATCGCGATCCACGTAACGCAGGTAGGCGTAGTAGGTTCCGACGATCTGGCCGTTGCCCGAAGCGACCATTGACACTTTGGATGTCGGAGCAGCAACTCCGGCGAGTTCCGCGGGCAGGGAGATTCCACGCCACCGCAAGACCGGGTCGAATCCGGATGCGATGTAGATGGTTCCGTCCGGTGCTTGTGCTATGGAGTTAGGCATCGATCCCTGCCAAAGTCTTTAGCTCATCGGACACGTCGATGATCCAACGCTCATCGTCTCCTGGCGACTGTCCGATCTGGACCTCGTCGATTGTAGCGTTCGGGTAGGTCGTCTCGATATGCGTCTTCAGCTCGCCATACCCAGGCGACAGGTCACCCGAGTCAACATCGCTCGTGATCAGCACGACACGAGTAGGAGTAATCCCATCTCGGATCGTGTCGAAATGCCCGATCTGCGTTTCGCCCGTGGGGTTGTCGGACGGTTCAAGGATCACCACAACCGGCGAGATATCCACACTCTGATTGATGTCGTTACGAGCATCTGGAGGCGAAAACGGACCGTCGAGACCTTCGATGTTGATCGCACCCATCTTCGAGGTGCCGATCTGCTGCAAGGTCGCATGAAGCGTGGGGATGTCCGCCTCAACCCTCTCAGGGAACCCTGGTGGAGTTGGCGGCGGCCCGCCGTAATACGACGACTCATCCTGCCAGAGGATAACGACCCAGGTGTCAGACCGGGCGAACGCCGAGACCGTCTGGCTCGCCTGAAAGAAACCCAGTGGTGACCTCGAGCGTTCGAAGCCCATGCGTCACCTCATGCGTACTTGTAGACCTTGTCGTTCGTGCTTCCGACCGTAAAGACGAGCGTATCGTCATCGGTGATGAAGACATCGTACATCAGGCTGTCCTGCGACGAGACATCCTTCGAAACACTGTTATAGGCCGCTGTGCTCACGTCCCAATCGGTGCTCAGGTCATACTCGTAGATCGTGTTGTTGAGGTTCCCGATCGCGAGCATCTTGCCGCCATCGCTCGTGAAGCAGATACCACCAGATTGAGATTCCTGCGTCGAGATGCTGAACGACTTCGAGTCATAGCTCGCGCTGGTGATGTCCCAGGCCGTTGATAACGAATACTGAAACACAGTGTCGTTCGAGTCGCAAAGCACAAATAGCTTTGTGCCGTCTGGCTTAAACCAGATTCCGCCGGGGTTTGTCCCTTCGGTAGACACTGACAAGCTGGAGAACGTGTAGGTCGCGGTGCTCACGTCCCATGCTGTACTCAGCGAGTATTCGAAGACTTCTTCGTTCTGGGAACCCGACATATACATCTTGGTTCCGTCATCGCTGAACGCAAGCCCCTGTGGTTGATTGTCTTCGAATGAGACCGAGAACGACGCCTCTGCTGCTCCCTTAGAGCTGGGGTCCCAAGCTGTGCTCAAGGCGTACTGATAGACGGTGTCGCTCGACAGGCCAACGACATACATCTTTGTTCCGTCATCCTTGAAGAACACCGCCTGTGGATCAGTCTCGTCGGATGTGACACTCCCATCATCGCCGGAAACATAGTTGCAGTTCGCGACACTGAATCCGGTTGGCGACATCAGGTGCATTGTCCCCATCATGTCACACTCCATTGGAAGATTGAGTTGACACTTAGGACAAAGAACCGCTCGTAATCGCTGGGCCGGAACTGGAACCCGACCGTTCCACCGTTCGGCGCCAAGCTATTACTGACGCTGTCGTAACTGATTGAACCACTTCCCAGCGAGTATGGCGTCGTGAGCGAATACTGATAGATCGTTTTCGTCCCACCAGCTATCACCAACTGACTCCCATCACCGTTGAAGTCCATTGAATTGCCATTGGAAACGTCGGTCGCAGCGTACGAAACGCTGTTGTACGTCGCCGTGCTCACATCCCAGGCCGTTGAGAGGTCGTACTCGTAGAGCGTCGTTGCGGACCCATTGACATCAAGGACAAACATCTTTGTGCCGCTGGGATTGAACTCAATTGCGCGAGGCGATGTGGTCTGCCCAGAGATGTCCTTGCTGACGGAGTCGTAACTCGCGGTACTCAAGTCCCAGTCTGTCGAGAGCGAGTACTGGTAAACCGTGTCGTTGTCCTGTCCAGCGATGTACATCTTCGTGCCGTCTTCCTTGACGAACATTGCAAACGGCTTTGTCTCCTCTGTCGAAATGTCAAGGTCCACCGTGTCGTATGAGATGGAACTCAAGTCCCAAGCTGCACTCAAGGAGTATTGATGGACCGAGTCACTGGAATCACCAAGCAGGAACAGGACTGTCCCAGCTGCATTCAGAGCGATCTCATTGGCGTTGGTGTCCTGCGACGACACCGAGTGTGAGACGGAGTCATACGCAAAGTCTGTGACATCCACGACTGGCGCAGCGCCGCCGAAGATTGCCCCGTCTGCAATGGCCCCACTCAGAGACGCGATTCTCGACGCTGATCGAACACGCTTGCTTTTGGGGAGCAGCAATCTCGAGCCGGCCGCTTGAGCCCACAACGTCGATTCCCCCGCGCCGGAGTCACCACCACCCGAACCGGGGAAGAGCATCAGCGGGGCATGTGGGAGTCGATTCATGTCTCACCGCCTGTAGCGATCGCTGGCCACACGACCTGTCGAGGTTCCGCCCGTGGACTCTGTCAGAGTCGAGGATTCCTGATAAACGAGGCAAACCGTTTCGGTGACAAAGTCGATCCGCCTGTGTGTTACACCGATTGCCGGCTGAGTCGGATGCGTCCGCCGCCTGGACGGCCGCGGGAATACCGACTCCTGCTCAAGCACCACCACCTTGCCTAAAGCCGCACTCGGAGCGAAGACCGGAGACGAATCGATGAATGATTCGGTTACCTGTCGTCTGCGTGACTTCCGTGATGGTGCCGACTGAAGAATATTCGCCATCGGCCAATCTCCTGGCCGTAGGGCAGATTACTCTTCGAAGCCAATCTCAACGTCAACTGTGGTGTCGGTGCCGGACGACTGCACAGCGCGAATCCCAACGCGATCGCCAGCACCGCATACTGGCTGTGCTTCGTATGGAAACACGTGCCGCTGCGCAGTCTGGGGGTGAACCGTGAAGACATGGATCACATCGCCCGTGGTGGGCTCCGCCGTCGCGGTGTGCTGCGCGGTCGTGTCGAGGCTGTCAGAGATGGAGTCATCATTCTTTGTGGGCGTCAGCGACGTCATCGTTCCCGCCGACGACTGACGAACCAGCTCAAATTGAATCGGAGCTTGTGAGTTTGACGTCCCCTTGCAGCCGATGGCGACGTGCGTAATCGCGATCGCGTGATTCGTTGCCGCAACTAACTGAACGAGGGTCTTCGTTCCTGTGCCGGATGCGATTCCAGCCTGCTTTGCCGTTCCAAAACGTCGGGCCATGACTAACCCCCTGCTCCTTTGAGGATGTTGGTGAGAGCTATCGTCTCATCGTCTGTGTAACTACGGTCGCCCGAAGTGAAAAGGCGAGTCACGAGAAGCGTACCACTAGAGCCGCCTTTCGTGCTATCCGTGGTGATGAAATAACCCTTGACCGTGACGGATGCGTTGAACGTCATTGTGACAGCATCAGCTGTTAGGAGCTTGTTCGCGGCCGTCCCGTAGCTCCACTGAGGGCGGGTTGCTTCGTCGTAATCCGTCAGCTCTGCCCAGCCAGCATGGCTCGCCATCGTGTCGTCAGCACTGAGGCCAACATCCTCGTCGTATCCTGTCTCGCCGATCAGGCCGATGTAGAGAGGGTCGTCGATCTGGTTCAGTAACCACGTCAGTCCCTCGGTCGTGAAGCTCATGGCGTCTCCTATGTGCGTGGCGTCTTTCCACGTCGAACTTCACCAGAGTCTGTCTGCCAAACGATCTGCTTCCCAGTCGCATTGGCGAACCACTGCATAGCGATCACGGTGCCGGCTGCGGATCCACCGCCGATCACGCGAAACATTCCACTAGCCACACCCGCGACCGATGACACTTCCCAGGACGCTCGCCAGGAATACAGACCACTGGAGAACTCGCTTCCGAGACGGACAAAGTGCCCAAACCATCCTGTGGCATCCTCGCGATCCTTGGGTGGTACGGTGAACTGCGCGACCTTCGTACCGGATGAGTTGTAAACTCGAACCGTTGGAGCAGCGTCTGGCGACGAAACGGTCCCAGACGCATTCCGAACTTGGAACGCGATGGAAGCTTCGTCGCCGAGTCGCCACCGTGGAATCATTGAACTAAGCAATCTGGAAAGAATACTCCTGCGCCTTCGCAACGCTGGAGACGTCGTAAGCCACCCGGATTGTGTACACGGTTCCGGATGCAAAACTGTTGCCCGCTGTTAACGCTTGGCTGATCTTGTGCCAACCAGTCTGGCTGTCCACAACTCCCGAAGCAGTCCCCGTCTGCACGGGCGTGGATGTCTCACCCTTGTAGATGCGGAATGTGGGGTCTGCATCAGCCGTGGCTGGCGCGTTGCCGTCTGCAAGCTGAATGTGAGCCTCGAGTGTGTCGCCCAGCTCGTAGATTCCAAGGAACATCATTCGGCCTCAAATTGAACAACTCGGAGTCCACGTCTCGGCCTGAGTTCACCCGGCCGCTCGCTCTGCGCATTGACCTGATCCTGAGCCGCTCCCTCGGGCACATCGCGACCATCAGCCTTTGTCACAAGGCCAGCCCAGTCGCGAATGTCTACCTGAGAAGCTGGAGGAATCATGTCAGTCTCGTAGGAACACCTTGATCACACGGTCTGCCGTTTGGGTCGCCATGTTGATTCGACAGTGCTTGGCGCTGAATGTCTTGTACGGCAACGCATGGGTGGAACTGGCCACCACATCCCCTGTCGCAACGGGGTTGGCTTCATTTCCCTCGGCGGGAACTGTCGTGAAGTTGCTGCCATCGTTTGAGAACCCGAAACTCAGCGTCGTGCCCGTGATCGCGGACGGGAGCTGGATGGAACCCCAGGCACAGTTTTGGAGTGCAAAATCCACCGCAGAACTGCCGCTTGGAATCGTGACGTTGAGTTCTTGAATGCTCCGGGCCATTGCTCTTTCCTGTTATGGGGTCACGTCCACGTTACCAATTCTTGACCACTCGCGGCCGAAGTTCACCGGGCTCTGCATGACATTGTGACGAACGTCTCCAGCTTTGGCGATCTCAAGAGCACGCCAGAATTCGCCCATCACCTGATCTGCATCATTCCGCGAGGTCGATCGGGCAAACTCCGACTCGGCCAATCGGAACAAGGCGTCTCGAACCGATGTCTGATCGAGGTCAACAAGGGACGAGATCGTGTACTTGACATCGGAGTAGTCCGACGAAATCGCCGAATCGACGGTTAGCGTCGTGGCGTTAGTGACTGCCGTGATGATTCGCTCTTCTTGAGCTGTGATATCCGTCTCATCGAGTCCACCAACTGCTGGGCCTGGGCTTGCGCTGGTCGAACCAACCCGAAGCACGCAACCAACCATGTTCGATGAAAACGCTGTGCTGGTCCCTGTGACCGTTGTTGTCGCCGTTGGGCTCCCGTCAATTGTGATGGTGCCGGCTTCTTCTCGCGCGATGTGTGTCGCCGAGACCCGGCGGAAATAGCTTGCCGAGTAGATGCGCGCTGTCTGCGGGCTTGGCGTCACACGGAACGCCATTCGGCCCAATTGATTTGGGTGGCCGACAATCGAGTACGTGTGCGGCTCGCCGATCCCAAGGCTGTCGAGGACATCCCAGGCGTGGGCATCACCATCACTTCCATACTCAAGAGCAATCTCCCAGTTCTCATCGAGAAGCTCGGTGATCTCGTCAACATCCGTTGGTAGCAAGTAGAGGTTCTGTGAAAGTGTCGTGTTTCCGGACGCCACATCATCGCCGGGCGTAAACTCTGGGCGGATCGTCAGGACAGTCGCACTCGTCCGCTCTTGAACTTGATAGGTTTCGGTCCCGATCTTGATCTGGCCATCACCAGCCCATGTTGGCCAGGAACCGCTGGCACGCGTCACCGCGCGAGTGCTTTCGGTGTACGTGGCCGTGACGTTTTCCTCGGGAGCATTCGTCTGGAACTTGTGGATCCGCACGAATCGCTTCCAGGTCCCATAGTTTGCAAACGTCCGAGTGGCCGTGTTCACCGCTCGCCGTGCCATTCGCGCGTTGCGATGGTTGCGGGGCACGTCAAACCGGTCCAGGACGTGCTCGACCATGTCCTGGTACGTGACGAGTGGTTCTGTCGCTGTTGCCGGGATTTCGACAGTCATGCCATCCGCTCCGTTTCTAAGGGCTCCTGTCTCGGAGCTTACCGTGGAACGCCTGAAACCGACAACAGGCACTCGACGTCGCCAATCGGTCGTCCATAGCGTGGAGGCACGGTGGGTGCGCGGATGGGCGCCACCTGCCATAGTCACGGCGGTCTACCGAGGGTAATCTGGGCTGGGCCGCCGTGACGCTTTTTCAGGGAACCAGCATGCGAAGATGGGCTCTCAACAGCGATCGGACCATCACCTACTCACAACGCATTCGCCCAGGAATTGGCCTCTCGACTCAGCAGCAGCTTGACCTCGTTGATGAGTCATGGGCACGGTGGGCGGAAATCTGTGGGATCAACCCCGTCCGCGTTCGGTCACACGCCAATGTGCTCATCTGGTGGCGCAGCCTCTCCAGCAAACTCCTGGGACAGGCTGTTCTCCCTCAGCCAAACAAGCCCATGAATCAACGGCTTGACCTCAGGCTGAATCGCAACATTCCAAAATGGAAACCGAACGTCTTCAGAAAAACAGCAACCCACGAGATCGGGCACGTTCTCGGGATTGGCCACCTCAACCATGCAAACTCAGTCATGGAAGGCCGGTACAACCCGAACTACACATTGACCGAGTGGGACATTCCCCAAGCCCACAAGCGATACGGCGATCCACTCCCGAAATGGCTCCCAACCCCAAGCGAGGATGACATGTCCACTGCTGCGCGGATCAACAACAAGTTGAAATTACGTCTCGCTTCGTCCGACACATTCAACGCCCGTGGCGCTCGTGAGCGATACCTACGCGGCAAGTCCGACCACCATTCACTCAACAAAAATGGCTGGTACTTCTTCATGCCAGACGGCGGGTTCTACGCCTGGAGAGGTGGGCAAGGCAAACACACCAGGATCACTGACGATAACTCGGAGTTGATCCACAAGTTCGGCACGGAGTTCTACAACAACCCTATCCTGCTGACAGAAGCAAAACTCGCCCCACCGGGCGAAGAAGACACGGACACCCGCGACGTTGAATTCACAATCCCTGGTGTCGGCTCATTCAGCGGGACATTCACCCCAGATCAGGTCGACTGAGCTGTCGCGGGGTAACGCCCCTTGATCATCTGGTGAAACGCTGTGCCGATCGATTCCGCAGAACTGATCTTGTTCGCGACCTCTTCAGGCACATTGCTGTAGTCGAACACAGCGCCTGTCCCAAACTGGATGGACAACACTCCGTCCCTGTAGCCAGTCACCGACATGCCTGATGGCGTCGATTCAGAGCTGTTGGATGAGTGTGACGATCGGCGCGATTTGCCAACCAACGATGAGCCGAGGTTTCGGTGCTTCATGCTGACAGAACGTCCGAAATCTCTTCAGCAATGACACGGCTTCCGAGGGCCATTCCCAGACGTGATTGCTCGTCGCCGGTAAGGGCCGCTGCGGACTCGATCTTCCCGATGATGGAGTCGGCGATCGCCCTAATACCGATCTGTGCACGAAAAGCTTCCTTCGCCCTGGCGCTGAGTGTTCCGCTCCCAGCGTCTATCATATCGGATATTTCATCACCGATCGCCGGGTTAGTAGCCATCACTTGGACGTGACGTCGTGCATTCTGTGAAAGTGCCATACCTAGTTATCCTCGAGTGCGGTTACCTTCGCAGAAAGAATCTGAATCGATTTCATGAGCAGCGGGATCAACTCCGTGTAACGCACACCATACGAGTCCGTAGCCGGATCGTACACGAACGCAGCAAAGTCCGAGGTGTTGATGCCCATCTGACCAAGAGTCGATTCGACTTCTTGGGCAATCAGTCCGAAGTGCGTTCTGCTGAACGTCTTCTCCACAGTTTCGACGACAGCACCCTTAGCAGGAACAGTAACATCTTCTGTCCTGGGCACCTTGCGATAGACTGGAGCCCCATCCTTTGTAAGAGACTTCCCATTCTCATCTACGACAGGTAGATCGTCGTATAATGGCTCCTCAACATCGTACGTCTCAGTGGACTTGACCACTTTCCCGCCAACGACCGTGTAGACGTCTCTCGTTTTGGTCACCACATGAGTCACAACACGCGTTTCCACACGCTCAGCCTCGGCCGGCGACACCTCAATTTCTTGGGTGTAGTCTTTCCAGACAAATGACACTGGCCGCATCGCATTGATGATTTCGAGGCTAGCATCGGTGAGGGGCTTGATGTTGTCCTTCTTCCGCTCATCCGATGTCTGGATAGTGCCATTCGTCGCATGAATGTCATCCCACCTCAACGAGGCTGTTCCGATGTCGTAAGTGTCGTCTGTGGTGGGAGCGATGTTTCCATCAACTGTGAGTTTCTCGTCAGGTGACGTGTCGCCAACGCCGACATTACCCCCATTCACCACAAATCGCGTTGCGAGGGTTCCAGCCACGACTGTCTGAAAAACGAGGGCCCCGTCTTCTCCCCCATCGGTCGCGTCGTTGCTGTTGCAGATGATCTTGGCGAATGACAGCTCTGTGTCTGTTGTTGATCTCCCCTTGAAATCAACAATTGAAACCGTGCGGATAGAGTTCGCAACACCCGTAGCCGACTCATCTATAGTCAGCGTTGTGTTGTTCGTAGACTCAATCTCCACATCTTTGCTTGGAGACGACGTCCCCACTCCAAGCCTCGACGACAGGATCAAATTCCCCGAAGAATCAACCGTGATCGATTCAGCATTCTCAAGCAGGCGGTCTGCGATTTCATCAGCAGCCTTCGCGGACGTCAGCGCTGAAACCAGTCTTGCTTTTGTGTCCTGAGAAACCGCCATGTCGTGCTCCGTGTGTAAGGGTTGAGCCGCAGGCTAACGGATCAGTTGCGTTTCTCCAAATCCCGGACTCGCTTCTCAAGATCGGCTATGTTCCGCTCGGCACGTGGAAGAATGTCCTTGGCTTCCTGGATCGTCATTCGCTTCTTGAGATCCGTGATGTCGTCCTCAATCAGCTTTTGGATTACGGCATGCAAACGCTCAGTCGAGCTTTCGACGTCCTTGAATCTCTCCGACATAGACCCCAGGAAGTAGACCGCCGAAAAGGTAGCCATGATCATGGGGAGAAGGAGTCCGATGAGCCACTTCGTATCTCTGGTCAATGGATTACCTTTGCTTGATGCTTCCATCACCCCGCCTATCTGTGGTTAGGTTGAACTCCACACGGCGACTGTGCTGATGGGGGACACTATCGCACGCATGGAACTGTGTGTGTTTTACGCACTCGCACCGTGCTTTTCAGTAATCCTCTCCCGCATTTCTTGCTTGGTCATCCTGCCGAGGTCAGGATTCTCCTTGATGTCCTCGGCAGCCTGTCGTCGGACAAGGTCCTCAGCCAAAGGGACATTGCCTTCGAAGGGGTCAGTCTCTGGCTCATTCCAGGTGACGTTCATCTCGCGATCGATTGTCCCGCCCCTCGACTCGATCAGACGCTTGATGTAGGTGCGGCCGTCCGAGCGATTCACAAAGGCCTCGGGATCACCCTGAAAGCGGGCAAGACCGGGCATGTAGATCGCGCCTTCTGGAGGATTCCGGCCTGTGTGCTTGCGGTGGGCGTTGATGTAGTTCTTAGCCTGCTCATCGCACATCTGGTGGCCCATGTGATGAAGACCACTGAAGAACACGTCATCCGTATCCGGCATCGGCGACTTGCGCATCGCGATCAGAGCGGCCATCGAATCAGACACGCCGTTGCGGCGATTTCGCAGATACGCTGCGCCGCGTGTTACAGGATACCCAGGTTTCAGAAGCTCGTTAGCTTTGCGGAGGACCTCACGATCGGCAGCGGGGAACTCTTTTTTGATCTCGGCGGCGTCTGGGGGGACGGCGACTAGCACCCAGTCGTCACCCCAATCCTTGAACTCAATTCGAAGCTGCCCCAGTTCCTCGCTTACTCGCTTGTCCATCGGGTTTCTCCCTGTCGTCCTTGGCCGCTTGCGCCTGTGCTCGCTTGGTTGCGATCATGACCTTGGCCATCTCCGTCTTCTGTCGCATCTCCTGTTCGTGCGACTGCTGGTCTTGGCGGAGATTCTGGTCATGGCGCTCCGCATCCTGCAATAGCTCCACGTCAGATTGCCGTTCGCGGATTTGCTGCTCCAGGGTCAGGCGGCCGAGTTCACCCTGCTGGCGAATTTGCTCGGTCTCTTGCCGGATTCCCTCAAGCTGAAGTTGAGACGTCGTTTGAGCCAGTTCGGCCTCGACTTCCGCAGGAGCCAACTCAGCTTCGACTCTGGCCTTCGCTGCCTCTGCGGCCGTCTTGGCGGCTTTTGCCTCCATCTCCGCTACCTGGGCATTCTGCTGCCGCTCTGCGACCGCCTGGGACTTCTGTTGCTCCTCGGGAGTCGGCATCGGAATTTGAAGCCCGTCCAGATTGGCATCATGCAGACGACCCCACTCAGCCATCATGGCGTTGTATGGCTGGTAGTTCCCAGTCCGCTGGGCATAGGCGTCGAGCGATGGCGCGAACAGGCCCATGACCTGCTGGAAGTTGGCGATATCGCGATCCCGGTTTGGTCGTCGAATGCTCGCGGCCGCGATCGTAAACTGGTACTGACGCATGACCTTTTCCGCATCCTGGCTGGATACGAATCGCTCCCACATTGCTGCACCGATCTCGCCGAGCAGTCCTTCAACATCCCGTCCGCGAACAACCATCTGGCTCAGGTGTGCTTCTGCCGCCGCTACTCGGGACTGCCAATCCACCACGCGTTTGGCCATGAACTCCGGCCGAGTCATCACGGCAGCCTGCTTGGCGATCGTTTCTTCAGCCGTCCGATTCTGTGTGCCGCCCTCGTTCTGGCCATAGAGCGCCGCTGTAAGACCGGTTCGCTGATTGAACATCTCGGAGACGAACGAAATCAGTTGCGTCATGTCCTGGCGACCCTCTGGTTGCGTCAGGATTTCTACGCCATCACTCACCGACTTCACGCCCGGTGGGCTCGGAATGATCGTCTGGTCTTCCCCGTTGAGGATGTAGTCCCGGTAGTGCTCGATGTGCGGCGAAGCAACCGCCCAGAAGTCTCTACTGGAACTCCATGTCCGGTTTGCAAACCAGGAGAAGAGGAAGTTCAGGAGCTTCAACTCTCCGAGTGCCGGCGCGAGCGGTGCGACTGGCCACGCGCTTTCTGGATCGTCGTAGTAGTCGAGGAACTCAACTGGCCAACGCTTGTCCTTCCAGAATGGGATTGGCCAAGAAAACGCCTGCCGAACCTCGTCATCAGAAGCCCCCCGACGAATCTTTTCTGAGGGCATGTTGAGCGGGTATGGAACGTTCGGAGAAACAGCAATGTAGGCGTTGTCGCCCACCACTCGATTCAAGTGGTTCTTGATCTTCTCGTCCATTGGAGTGCCCAAGCACCCAACGCCCGCCGTTGAGAACACCTCGTACCAGACGATCGTGTCGTTGGTTTGACCAGATGCCCGGCGGGATGTGCCCTCATCGTCGATCGCAACACGTGACGATTGCCACATTGACTCTAGAGTCGTCTTGCCCTTCAGGCTGCCTCGCTTGAGGCCAAACCGCTTTTCAACATCCGTGTAGACATCGACGTGCTTGATCGCCATCCAGCGGATTTCGTCAACTGAGTCGAAGTCCGGATCGAGATACACGTCTGTCGGCCGAACACGGAATGCCCCAGTGAGCGTCTTGTCCGATCCCGGCATCCGGTATGGACGAGTGGCGAGAACACCACGCCCCATGATCAGGGCGTCAACCGTCGCGCGGAACCCGTGGCAAGCAAGTCCGCCACCCGGCTGCTCCCGAGGCGTGTAGTTGAGCCATTGGCTCAGGAGGTAGGTGAGGGCTTTGTCTTGAACCGCCTTTCGCCCCATCGATTCGTTGGCTTGAACCATCGCTTGGTTCATCAACTGAACCTTGATCTGCTCGAGCTGCTGGGGATCGACGAGTCCCTGATACAGAGCGAGCTTCTCTTCCACCTGCATCTGTGCATAGCCCTGGAGAACGTCCGGCGGAATGTCGCGGCGTTTGGGCTCTACCGTTCGGTTCGGGACTTCCCAGAAGAGGTTAGGGCCGTAGATCGCGACCAGCTCAAATGCCTTGTTGATCGTGACTTGGAACTTCGGCGCTTTGACTCCCTTCCAGAACTTCTTGGTGTATCGCGGATCCCACATGGCGGCGGCCGATCGCGAATAGAACATCATGCATTCGTTCGCGATTTCCTCCCACTCCCGCCGGCCTTCGGTTGCAAGCTCAATGTTGGCCAGCCAACCGGAAACCAGTGGTGCAAGGAACTCAGATTCGAGTGTTGAATAATCCATCAACTCGGCCTTTCACCGCCATGCCCCTTGGACCGCGATCAGTCTTCGTTGTCGCCCCCACCCTCAAACGGTGGCTTGTCGAAGTGCTTCTCGATGATTGCTTGAGCGTTCCGGACTTGCTCCTCTGCAACAGCAACCTTCCTGTCCCGGATTGCGCGGTGGAAATCCTTGTGCTGAGACAGGGGGGTGGCCGGCTGGAAATCGATGTAATCCCAACCACCGCTCCGGAGCGTCACTTCGTTCGCCGGCCGCTCGTGGATCGGATCAGAGATGTGCCGCACACCCATCTTGTGCTCTGGAACGCCGTTGGGGCGGAAGACAACCAGCGAGACAATCCCAGGCTGCTCCTGCTTTGTCACTATCGCCGCGATCTGGCGACCCTCTCCAGTCTGCGCCCGGTCGTACCAGACAACCCCAAACCCGACAGGGGGTGTCTGGAGCATCTTCTCCTGTTTGAGCTCAGCAACTCGCCGCTCAAGGGCCTCAACGTTGGGCCTCACAGATGGAATGGCGGACGTCATTGGTGCATCAGCAACCGCAGTGCTCATCGGGTTCTCCTACCAAATGGTGTGGTTCGATCCGGCTCCAAGGACGATGTGCGCTGATCCCGACTGTTCCTCGTGCTTTTTCTTCAGCGCCTTCACTCTCTGCATGATAGGCGATGAACCAGCGTAGACAGACGGGTTCACGTACGCTTGGTCGACCTCGGCCAACATCTCTATATGGTGGGCACCATACTCCAGCGACGCCATCATGTCGAAGAGACGTGGGTTGGCTGGTTCGTCCAGGACAACGTCTTGGCCTTCGCCTCGGGACTCCATCTTCTTTCGGTACCGCGCGAACTCCTTGACCGTCTCCGGGCATTGATCCATGACCACCATCAGGCGAGGGAGCCCTGTCTCCGGATTCAGTTGGAGCAGCGTTCGGACCGATCGATATCGCTGAGTAGGGATGTTGCATCCGGGAATGAACGTGCTGTGAGTCTGGCGACTGCGAA
Organism: uncultured Planctomycetaceae bacterium; assembly: GCA_937975745.1. Lineage (GTDB taxonomy): Bacteria > Planctomycetota > Planctomycetia > Planctomycetales > Planctomycetaceae > CALJUK01. Next base: position 48,764 of record CALJUK010000225.1, read on the forward strand.
GCTTCTTGCGATCGAAGGCCTCGGCGTAGTGATCCATCGTGGATTCATCGCGGCCGGCGTGTGTCTGACGACCGGCATTCTGGTCCATAATGAAGGCCTCGTACTTCATTGGCCCCATCTTGTTTCCGCACAGTTCAGCCAGCTCATCGGAAGACTTGCGGCGAGCCACAATCTCCCACTCCACAAACGCCATGTTACCGAAGCGAACTCCCTCAAACTCCGGCGGCGGGACTGCGTAGGACAGAACGCCTGTCCGAGTGTGAGACGGGTCGATCGAGAGATATCGCGTCCAGCTCGGCGGGAAACACAACGACCGGTAGTACAGGTTTCTCACAAACTTGTGCGACTCGTGATACTTCCTCTTGAACTTATCCTTTTCGCGCTCGATTCCATGAACGTGCTGATCGAAGGAGTACATATTGAGACGGTCGAGAAGCAGTTCGCCGCGGTCACGACGTGCGACTTCTTCTTCGCTTCCCATTCTCCCGATCGATTCTTTCTTACCCTTGTCTGTGAGAAATGGATTCTCGGTCATGACGAGCTGGACTGAGTCGATCGATCTCTCTGGATCGTCCGCGAGCTGCTCCGCCCGGTTCGCCATGTCCATCAGGGCCTCATTCTTCAGGTGCGGGAACGCGGACCAAACTAGCCAACCTTCTTCATCCGTCAGACGGTCCTGCCACTCCTTGAGGTGGGTGGGGAACTGGATGTCTTCATCGATCCAGATGCCGGACACCGCATCACCCTGCTTCGGGTTCCTGGCTGAAGACGGGTAGGCGAAGATCGTTGCTCCGTTCTTGAGCTTCACGCTCTTGAACTGCTTGGACTTCTTGTCTTCCCAGGCAAACGCATCCTCTCCACCGTCCCAATAGCGCGGGGGAATCAGCGGCTCGGTGAGTTGACTCTCCTTCACCCGCTTGGCGTCAGACGGGTTCGCACGGTTCCAGGTGCGCCACTCTCCTGTGAACTCGTCTCGAATCACGCGGTAGGAGCCACCCTGCCCAGGCTCAAACAGAAGACGGTAAAGCGTCTGGCCGATGTGGTTCGTATCCCAACCGATGATCCAGTAGATGCGAGGGTACTCAGGATTCGCGGCCGGGAACGCTGGCTCGATAACCGTTCCGTCACCTAGTTGAATTGGCTCTCCGAGAACACGGGAAGCGAACAGCGCCGAGACAGACACGGACTTACCGGCACGCTTTCCACCGCGCACCAGGAGTTCAGACGTTGTCGACCGGTGGACTTTCTCCTGATTTGGGGACGGCCGGTACACCTTGAGAAGTTCCTTCTCCCGGCGACCTAGCTCCGTCTGAAGTTCCACTATCCGCTTCGACATCCAGCGACTCCTTCATTTCAGCTGTAACTGAGCCGCCTGCCCAAGCTTGAACGCCAGTCACTTCCGTCCTTCCGATCTCCTCGAGCATCTCGGCCCGACTCATCGGATCAAGCTTAAGGCCCTGCGCTGCAAACACCTGCTCAACCAGACCTCGCTTGGCAGGGTCGCCAACAGCATCGAACAGCATCTTCGTGAGTTCAAGCTGCATTTCGTCGCGCAACTGGGCGTCCGTCAGCTCGCGAGCATCCTTCGCCGCATCGTCCTGCTCAACTCGTTGGTGCAATTTGATGACGTCCAGCATCAATTTGCCAATCGAGGGTGACGGGTTCTTCGCCGCTGCCGCCTTCCGAATGAACATGGCGATCTGCTTGCCGAATCCATCGGGTCCACCGAACTCACCGTAGATGGTACCCAGGATGTTGCGGACGGTTCCGATGCTGCCAGTCGCATTGTCCCCCTTCAGCGAGATCAATCCTGACATCGCTGACGTGATCTTCTTGCGCGCGAGACTCTCGGCTTTCTTCCCGTCAGCGCCGGCCTTGCAATATGTGCAGACCAACTCCTCTGACTGGGTGCCGGTGAAGTCGTCCACCGCTCGCTCTTCGCCGCATTTTGAGCAGATAAACACGCTCAACCCCCTCGCCGTCTCCGGCGGCGTTTACGTGGCCTCTTCCGTGGCTTCTTGACAGACTGCCTTGGAACCGCCTTGGATGCCTTCCGAAACTGGACCACACCATCCCCAAGGTCGGAAATGTAGAGGTTCCAGGAGCCACCTCCGCTCGATTCGAATTCCTCAACGGCTCTTGAAGCCGACGCTGGTCCGTCACTGACGAATAAAAGGCTTCCACCCTGTTTCACATGCTTCTTGAATAGCGTGACTGTGTCCTGCGGAGTTGTGCCCTCGACGACAACAAGGGGCGACTCCGCGGCGTCGAGCACGACCAGTGACGACACCGTCAGGTCACTGTTCCGGCGAATCTTCCTTGACAGCTTCGAGACTGCCTTCAGGTCTGATGTCGGGGCGTGCCAGACCTTCTGGGCGTCCAGGTCGTTTACCGCGGCGTGGGCCAGAACATCACTCCCCACGACGATCGCCTGGTCCCCGTTCAGCTCACATGAAAACCGCCGGATCGTTCCACAGGCAACCTCACTCACGTCTGGGTTAACGAACACAGCCCCCAATCGCTTCTCCTTAACGATCGGAACTGGAGAGACCTCGTCTGTCTCGTCGCCATCTGGGTCCCATGCTTCTTCCCAGGGGTCATCATACTCCTCGTCCCAAAATGCATCTTCCTCGGCCGACGTGACCATATCGGCCATCTCTTGAGTGGTGATTGACTCCACGTCACTGTCATCCTGGACATAGCTCTTCAGGGGTGGCGCGGAGTCGTAGTCGGCGCTTCCATTTCCTGGTGGCCATGTTCCACTGGCTAGAACAGCGTCTTTCTTCACCTCATCTGGGCCGAGACCAAGAACCTCTGCGTAGTTGCGCTCCTCGCTCCAACAGCCGTCTCCAGGTGTTCCTGGCCTTATCTCCTCCGGCACACCGAAGTCGATCTCTCGAATCTCGTCTCTCACGCTGACATTGTTTCGGACCGCCTCGGCGAAGACTTCGCTGACTTGTTCCATTTTGATGGGAGACGGCTTGCCAACCATCCGAGGCTTTCCGTGCCCCGCCCAGGCATCCCAGTTGCAGAACACCACAGGCTCCCCGAACTTCAGGAGTCCGGACAGCGTGATCTCGCGAGTGTTGGTTACATCCTCGGTTGAGGCCTTCTGCGTCTGAAACCCGTCAGTGAACTCGTACCAAAACCAACTCTCCATTCGCAGCAACTGACGGCAGCGCTCCGAGGAAATCTCATCGGATTTGTATTTTTCGAGAATTTGCTCGTCCGTCATCGAATGACACGGAAGAAGATCGAATGCATCAGTCGAATACATGATGCACCCGGTCGGTCCGGCCGCGCATGCCTGAATGCCACGCATCATCGCCGCATGGTTCCGGGAGTAGGCTTC
>CALJUK010000226.1 GCA_937975745.1 uncultured Planctomycetaceae bacterium
CAGAAATTTTCTGAGGAATCGGTGATGATGCGGGGCTGTTTTTGTGCGCTTCTTCTCGCAATTGTGCCTGGTTGTACGGGGGGTGACCCCGGCGAACCTCTCGATCCAACCGTTCCCGTGTCCGGGACCGTGACGTTGGACGGAAATCCACTGGCATCGGCCACGGTCACTTTTGTCCCTCAAGGGTCGGGCACGGAATGTATCGGGAGCACGGATGACTCCGGAAAGTATACTCTCAGACAACCGCACGGCGCGGAGGGCGCACCTGTCGGCAATTACAAGGTCGCGATCAGTCAATTCCTTCGCGGCGACGGGACGCCGCTTCCCGAGGACGGCGCCGGTGAGGGAGGAGTGGCCACCGAATCACTTCCCCCCAGATACAGCGATCCTTTAGAGACGATATTGACAGCGTCTGTTCCCGAAGGTGGAAGCGATGCGATCAATTTCGAACTCACCAGTGAGTAATCGTCGCGCTTGCGGCCGGTCGTCCGCCGGCATTCGAACAGATCGATCTCGGCGGTCGCACTTCATCGATTGGCAGGTGCAAGCCGGAAGAGTTGATTGCGGCCCTCGATCAGCAGTAGTTCCTGATCGGCTGTGATATCTTGGAATGTCTGCCTTGCGCCGGAGGGCCAGTCGACTGTCAGTTCATCCACGCGGGCGGTCTCTCCGAGACCGAAGCTGAGGCACCGCTGGTTGCTTGCTTGGAATCCGTCGCCCGCCGTCAGTTGACGGGTCAGCGTCTTCTCGCCTGCGGTCACCTGAACAGTCGTGCCGATTGCATCCCGGCTGGTCTGCACGCCTCGCAGTGAAAGGGAGAGGAAACGGCCGTGTTCCGACGTCTGGTTGGTTAGTAACGCAACGGGTGCGTCAACATTCGTCTGGCAGAAATCGACCAGCCCGTCGCGGTTCCAGTCGAGCGTGGCGATAGCGCGTCCCAGCCGCACTCTCTCGAAATAGCTCCCAAGTTGTGCAGCTTCAACGGGCGCAAACGACTTTCCGCCGGCATTGGCGTAATACATCAACGGCATCCGGGAAGGGACTTCGACGTCGGCCAGGTCTTCGAGGTCTCCGTTGGCGACGATGAGGTCGAGGCTGCCATCCAGTTCGCCGTCGAGGAATTGCGTTCCCCACCCCATCAAGCGAAAGCCGGAGTCCCACAGGCCAGTTTGTCGGGCCGACTCGATGAACGTGTGATCCTGCTGGTGCAGGTACATGTTGTTGGCTTCGTGCTTGAAATTCGTAACGAACAGATCCAGCAGGCCGTTCCCCGTCACGTCGCCTGCTGCAATGCCCATGCCGGACTGCGCCTTGCCGTTCTCTCCGAGCGCCACTCCCTTCAGCAGCGCTGTTTCTTCAAACACAGGGGAATCTCCCGGCGATTCGGTGTTGTTCACGAACAGAAAATTCGCCGTTGTGTCGTCCGCAACGAACAGGTCGATCCGCCGCGTCTGATTCAGATCAGCGACCAGAATTCCCATCCCCTTTCCGTCCGGGAGTTGAACGCCTGAATGTTCGGTGACGTCCCGAAAGCCTCCGTCGCCGGAATTCAGGTAGAGCCGGTCCTGCTCGGCGGGGAACATCGGAGGATCACATTGCACCACACGTCCCTGGAACTCGCAGATTCTCTCGAAGACGTCGGAGCCGCCGAGGTAGTTCACTGCGTAAAGATCGGGCTGGGCATCGCCATTGATGTCGGCCAGCGCGCAACTGAGGGTCCACGAATCGCCCGCGGCACCTGTCAGCATCGTCACGTCGGTGAATGTTCCGTCGCCGTTGTTGCGATAGAAGTGATTGCCGCCGATATTGGCCACATAGACGTCCGGAAATCCATCACTGTCGATGTCTCCGACGGTCGCTCCCTGGCTGAATCCGGTCGCACCGCAATGGGACCGGTTGGTGACCCTCTTGTACCGGCCGTCGCCCTGGTGCCGGCAAATCTGGTTCTCGTGCGAGCCGTCGTCCAGGCTCGCCGGCCAGCGTCCACCCTGCGTGAGATAGACGTCGGGCCACATGTCGCCGTCGTAGTCGAGGACTGCGACGCCTCCTCCGTTGAACTCGAACATGTATGCACCGCGATAACCCGGATCGGCTCCATTGACGTAGTAACAAACCAGGCCCGCATCGACGGCATCGTCGCGCCATGTGACCATATTCCGCGTCGCATCGCCGACAGACTCCGGGGAAGGAATGTCAGTGCTTTCCCAAGTCGGCAATGGATAGTCCGTCAGTTCGATTTCACTGACTGGACTGGACGAGGCCGGGATGAACGGGGACGTCGGTGTGAGCGCGGCCAGCGCCCGAGTCCGTCCTTCCGTTGGCCAGCCTTCTGCTGGACGCATCTCTTCCGCAATCGCATACCACGCCGCGGCCTCCCAGTTGCGATTTAACGACTCCATCATCGTCGCGAGTTCGCGAATTCGTTCTGGATCTGATCCAACCTCCTTAATGAGGTACTCCAGTTCCGCAAGTTGATCGGCCTTCGCAGCGAACGAAGTCGCGACCGTCTGCTCCCCCATCGAAACGAATAGTTGCGAAATCTGGTAGTTGGCACGCAGGTGATCCGGATGAAGTCGCAAGGCTTCTCCAAAACAACGAACTGCCGCGCCGCCTTGCCCCAGGTTTTGCGCCGCAATCCCCCTCGCGACCCAGACGTCAGGATGCCTGACGGCCGCGTCGGGCAGGCCAGCCGACCATTG
>CALJUK010000227.1 GCA_937975745.1 uncultured Planctomycetaceae bacterium
GTATCCTGTCTTGGTGGGAAGCTTGTGACTGATGGGGCATTTCCACAGGCCAGTCGTTATTGACACCGGTCGGCTTCTACAGTGTAATTTCGGACGATCCCGAAATTCTGCCGCCGGCGAAATGGCTTCTGGGGACCGAAGTCTCGCTGGTGGATTTGCACAAAATCGTTGGGACGAGACTGAGCGGAGCCACTCCTGGTCTATTGGGTCTGGGTGTCCGGCTCACTGTGAAGATCGAGCAATGCGTCAGCCGATGGAAAAAAGTCGTCGGTCCGTGCGGGTGTCGTTCACGCTGGCGAAAAGTTGGCTTTCGCGGGTTTCGCGGCCAGATGCGTCAGGGGTGGACGATGCTGCCGATAGGTTGGGTGCTGATTTGGCTGTGGGTCTTCGAACCGTGCGCTACGAAGGCGTCGGGCGAATTTGAGGAGAGGACGTGAGATGACGGCTGGGGCAAGATCGCCCCGCGTCGTGATCACCGGCGTGGGGGACGTCTCTCCGATCGGTGTCGGGAACACTGCGTTCTGGAACAGTCTGACTTCCGGTCGTTCGGGCGTCGACTTTCTCCGGTCTATTCCGGCCAGCTCGCTCCCCTGCAAACTCGCGGCTGAAATTAGCGAGCAGGATTTTAACCCGGTTCACTTCGTGCGGCACAAAAAATTCCTGAAGGTCATGTCGCGCGACATTCAGTTAGGCGTCGGTTCTGCTGCATTGGCCATGGAGGACGCCGGGCTGGAACGGGGAAGTGTCGATCCGGATCGGCTGGGCGTCGATTTCGGTGCCGGTCGGATGTCGACTACTCCGGAAGAACTGGCCTTGGCTGTTGATGGGGATGATGCTCCGTTCGAACTGACACGCTGGGGCGAAGATCGGATGGGACAAATCTGCCCCCTCTGGCTGCTTCGTCAGCTTCCCAATATGCCGGCGTGCCATATCTCGATTGAGCACGACGCCCGTGGCCCGAACAACACCATCACCAGTCGAGATTCGTCCGCCATTCTGGCGATTTCCGAAGCCGTCCGAAAAATCGAGCGGGGTGTTGCCGACGTCATGATTGTCGGAGCCTGCACCTCAAACGTCCATCCGCTGGACATTGCCAAGTTCAGCCTGTTCGAAGGGCTTTCCCATCGGGACGACGATCCCACGAAAGCTGTCCGGCCGTTTGACCGGGACCGCGATGGAACAATCGTCGGCGAGGGGGCAGGGGCCTTCATTGTCGAACGCTACGAACATGCCGTCGCCCGCGGTGCGGACATCTACGCGGAGATTCTCTCCGTGGGGGCCGGCTGCGATGGACGTGGCGTGTCCGAGACGACGGGGGCCAGTGGTCTCGTCGGTGCCATCCGGGCTGCCCTGAGACGGGCCGAACTGAGCCCACTCGACCTGGGGCACATCAATGCCCACGGCAAGAGCACGCAGCGGGACGACCTGCTGGAGGCACGGGCCTACCACACCGCGTTCGGGGATGCCGTCAGTAAAATTCCCGTGACGGCACTCAAAAGCTACTTCGGCCACTTCGAAGCCGGTGCCGGCGCCGTTGAGCTGGCCGGCATGCTCCTTTCGCTGAAGCATCGCCTGCTACCGCCAACTCTCAATTACGAGACGCCCGATCCGCGGTGTCAGATCACCGTGGCGCATGACGGGCCATCGACTTTGCGGAACTACACCGCGATGAGCGTCAATCGGACCTCGATCGGCCAGAGTGCGGCGGTTATCATGCGGGCTTTGTGATCGAACTGAATTCGATCACGCTGGCTGCACCGGTGATCTTAAATCATGTCGCACCCCGCCGACTCTACTCCACCACCTCGTCGACGTTCCGCAGAGCGTCGCGCGGCCAGTCAGGCGGATTCCGCCCGAACAGCACGAGATGCGCCGGAGAAAAATGATTCGGCAGAAAATCGTTCGGCAGAAAAACCAGCAGCGACGTCCCGCAAAAGGCGGATCATACGGGAAACGCGTCCTGTCCGCATGTCGACCTGGGGAGAGCGGCTCCGTCGTGACATCAAGTGGGTGCTCCAGGGGGGCGGAATTAGCCTGGTGGCTCATCTGTTGCTGGTGGTGATTCTGGCAGTCATCGTGATTCATTCCGAGCGGCCTTTGTTCTTGAACACGCTGGAGATGGGTTGGATCGACGAACCAGCCGCACGTCAGCCGGATTTGCCACCTGAGCCCGTTCGGATGACTCCCTTCGCGTTGCCGAATACCGGGGCGGCAACGACAAAAACCGCGGAGAGAAAACCGGCCGCGACGTCGTCGGCTGATCCGAAGCCCGAATCACTTCCGCCGGCCCCGATTGCACCGGTGGATGTCAGCGGCTCTCTCGCCAATCGTTCTCCCCGCGGTCGGAAGGCCGCCTTGCGGAGCCTCGCCGGGGACGATGCGGAACCGATCGAACGTGCCATCAGTAGCGGTCTGGCCTGGCTGGCTCGGCAGCAGCAGTCCGACGGACGCTGGCAGTTGCACACCGGTTACCCGGATGCCGGGCGAGAGACGCTGCGGACCGACACCGGCGCGACGGCACTCGCGTTGTTGGCCTTTCTGGGAGACGGTCACGGTCATCCCGGCGGTGAATACCACGCGCAGGTTTCGCGCGGACTGGAATGGCTCGTGCATCAGCAGCAGGCGAATGGAGAT
>CALJUK010000228.1 GCA_937975745.1 uncultured Planctomycetaceae bacterium
CTCCACAACTGCGAGCCGAGCAGCGGATCGCTGACGGGGCGTTCCACAAACATGACTTCGAGTGTGATCGCGTCGGCGGTTGTCTGGATCGATGGAAGCGAGTTGGGAGGCTTGGCCGCCGTAATCTGCGTGGTTGTCTCGACCAATCGGCAGCCGACCACGAGGCCTATGCTCAGGCAGAGCATGACAATCGCACTGGCGCGCAACGGAGCAGAAGACATCGGAGACTTCCCAGGTCAGCGGTGGCCGACCGGTCGGTGATAAACGCAAGCAGGACTTGGGGGGAGCCATCGCCCAGACCAGACTGAGAGGTTGTCCGGCGACATGAGGACGCGAACTCGGTCGGGAGAGTTCAGGAGATGGCTGTGACAGAAACTGAAGAATGGGGGGCGGGAGTGTAAGCCGACGTCGAAAATGTGTCAATCCGGTCTGCGGCCGGGGACAATCGTCCGCAAGGCGACTTCGCGTTGTCACTTGCAAACTCGATCGCTATCATTCCGCCAAGCGGCGGGTCGGGTGTCAGCCGCCGAGCGTAAATCAATAGTGCTACGGGGCTTCCTGCCCCACGAGGTTTCCCGGGCGACGGAGCGTCACGATGGAACCCCTGCGGCTGCGGGTCGGCCACGGTCAGGACACGCACCGGCTCAAAGCCGGCCGCGACCTCATTCTGGGGGGAGTCCGTGTTCCGCACGATCGGGGACTGGACGGCCACAGTGATGCCGACGCGCTTCTGCACGCCGTCACCGATGCTCTCCTGGGAGCCGCCGGCCTGGGGGACATTGGCGAGTGGTTCAGCGACACCGACGCTCGCTGGGCGGGTGCCGACTCGGCGGAGTTGCTTCTTGAAGTCGTCCGGGCAGTTCACGAGCGGGGCTGGCAGATCGTCAACCTGGATTGCACGATCTCGGCCGAGCGTCCCAAACTCAAGGACTACAAACCGCAAATCAGACAGCGGATCGCCAAGCTGTTGCAGCTGAGTGTCGATGCCGTCAACGTAAAGGCGAAGACGGGAGAGAAAGTCGGCCCGGTCGGCCGCGAAGAAGCCATAATGGCCGACGCCATTGTGCTATTGGCTCGCAACGTCAGTCCATCCGACACCAGTGCGTGAAGCTGGTAGACCTGCATTTCTCACAGAGTGGAAGCCGATCATTATGACCTTGCGTGTGTATAACACCCTGACGCGGGAAAAAGAGAATTTCACGACGGTGCACCCCGGCAAAGTCGGGATGTACCTCTGTGGACCGACTGTTTACAAGCCGGCTCACATCGGCCACATGATTGGACCGGTGATTTTCGACACGATCAAGCGGTGTCTGGAGTACAACGGCTATGACGTCACGTTTGTGATCAATATCACCGATGTCGACGACAAGCTGATTAATCGAGCTCGCGAGAACAACACCACGGTCGAAGCGCTCGCGAAGCAGATGACACAGGACTACTTCGACAACCTGGCCACCATCGGTGTCGACTCGGTCGATCGCTTTCCCTACGCGACGGAGCACATCGGCGAGATGCAGGAGATGATTCAGCAACTCATCGACCAGGGATATGCCTATCCGTTGGAAGGTGACGTCTACTTTAAGGTCACGGCCGACGAAGATTACGGGAAACTCAGCCGCCGCAGCATCGAAGAGATGATGGCTGGCACACGGGTCGAAGCCAACACCCGTAAGCAGAACCCTGCCGACTTCGCCCTCTGGAAAAAGTCCCGCGAAGGTGAGCCCGCCTGGGACAGTCCGTGGGGCCCGGGTCGGCCCGGCTGGCATATCGAATGCTCGGCCATGTCGATGAAATACCTCGGCGAGACAATCGATATTCACGGCGGCGGGCTCGACCTGATGTTCCCGCATCACGAGAACGAACTGGCCCAGTCGGAGTCCTGTTCCGGAAAACCCTTTGCCCGCTACTGGATGCACAACGGTTTAATGCAGGCTGGTTCGTCGGCCGGTAAGATCGGCGGACAGCACGATCGGCATGGCGACGTGGTGGTCGACCAGGCGGCTCAGGAAGCCAACAAATTGGCCGGCTCGAAGGGAGCGGCTTCGGTCAAGGAACTCTTCGCGGTCCATGCACCCGAGACGATCCGCTTCTTCCTGCTGTCGACACATTATCGCAGTCCGATCGATTTCGGTGACGAGAGAATCTCTGAAGTCGGCAAGGGGCTGGCGGGCTTTTACCGCATGTTTGAAACCTACCAGAGAGTCACGGGTCAGGACTTCTACGACCTGCAGGTCCCCACGCGGCGGGACAAGTCGACGCCGCTTCCCGAGACGCCAGCCGAGTTTGCCGCCGAACTGCAGTTGCTGCGGGACCGGTTCCTGAATGCGATGGATGACGACTTCAACACCGGCGGTGCCATCGGTGTTCTGTATGAACTTCGCAAGTGTATTAATGGTTTCATCGCGGACCAGAAGCTCGAAACCGTTCCGGACAACCCACCGGCGCAGGCCACGCTGACAGCGGCGGTGACGCTGTTCAAAGAACTGGCCAACTTGCTGGGTGTGTTCCGGGTGCCCGTCCAGCAGGCCGCCTCGGATGGTGACGATGCCTTTGCTGGCCAATTGATGGAACTCGTGATCGAGGTCCGAGCGCTGGCCCGCAAGGCCAAGCAGTGGGAGATTGCCGATATCGTTCGCGATCGCCTGTCCGAGTTAAACGTCGTGCTCGAGGACCGGCCTGAAGGGACGTCCTGGCGACGAGGTTGAACTGCCGCAAACCGCATGGATTTACGCACGGAGGCGAGCTGATGGCGATGCAAATAACGGCCCGCACAAGCGACCGCTGCGGCGAAGTGGTGCTCGGGATCGATCCGGGACTCAATCGGACCGGGTATGCCATCCTCTCACGGACGGCGGCCGGTCCAAAGCTGGTGGAAGCGGGCATCATCCGGTCGCAGGCCGAGCGGTCATTGGCCGAACGAGTGCTGGAAATCGGTAGCGGACTCCGGGAAGTCATCGAGCAGTATCCGCCCGACGTGATGGCCATCGAGCAGGTCTTCACCACAATCAAGTTTCCCAAATCGTCGATTCTGATGGCACATGCCCGCGGTGCGCTGTTGTTTGCGGCGGCTGACCGGGGAATTCATGTCGAACATTACACCGCGGCCCACATCAAGCGGATGTTGACCGGCAGCGGGCGGGCTCCGAAGGCTCAGATGCAGCAGGCTGTCGCCAGCGAACAGCGGCTGAGATCGGCTCACGAACCGCATGACGTGGCCGACGCTTGTGCCGTCGCGCTTTGCCAATGCTACACGCAACGCCGGGCGGCGTAAGGCGGACCAAACTGTGATTACACGCATCTCGGGAACACTCAGCACGTTGGTGGGAACCGAGGCCCGGCTGGATGTCGGACCATTCGAATACCAGGTTCTTATTCCCGAATTTGTCCGCCGGCAACTGCAACCCTTGGTTGGCCAGACCGTCCAACTGCGGACCATCGAATATCTGGAAGGGAACCCACAGTCCGGCCGTTTGACGCCCCGGCTGGTTGGTTTCATGTCCGAGGCCGAGCAGGAATTCTTCGAGATGGTCTGCTCTGTGGATGGCGTGGGTGTCAAGAAAGCCTTGCGGGCCATGGTTCGCCCGGTGCGTGAGGTGGCAACCGCCATCGAAGAGCAGGACATCAAGCAGCTCAGCACTCTGCCCGGTGTGGGACCGGCCGTTGCCGAACGGATCGTCGCCAAGCTCCGCCGCAAAATGACCAAGTTTGCCCTGATGGTGTCCCGTGGCGAAGCGGCTGACGTCGGCCAGCGGCAAGACGTATTCGCGGATGCCTACGATGCACTGCTTGGACTGGGACACTCGGCGAGTGACGCGCGGAAGAAGATCGAGCAGGTCTCGGAGGACGGCAAGAAGTCCAAGTCAGTTAAAGCCATTCTGCCCGAGATCTACCGCCACCAGCACAAATGACGGAAGGGTGGCTTGGGGGTCGCAGGAACGATCGTCAGGGCTTGATCATCGTCAGCGAGACCCGTTTCCGTTCGGTGTCAACCGCGTGCACCCACGTGGTGACGATATCCCCCACCGCGACAACGTCGTGTGGGCTGCGGACGAAATCGTGCGAGAGCTGGCTGATATGAACCAGCCCGCTGTCCTTAAGCCCAATGTCCACGAACGCCCCGAAGTCGACGACGTTCAGAACGCGACCGGTCAGTTCCATTCCCACCGCCAGTTCGCTGAGCTTCAAAATTCCCTGCTTGAACACAGGGCCAGGAAGATCGCTCCGGGGATCCCTGCCGGGACGCCCCAGTGCCTCGAGAATGTCGCGAAGTGTCTGCTGGCCAACTTTCAGATCGCTGGCCCACTGGGACGTGTCGATCTGCTGCAACTGCTCCGACAATTGCTGACCGACGGGCTCGCTGGCGGTCAATGCGTCCGGCTGAATACCGGCCCGTTCCAGGATCTGCCGGGCTGCCGGGTAACTTTCCGGATGAATCCAGGTGGCATCAAGCGGTTCGATACCGTCGGTCAGTCTGAGGAAGCCGGCTGCCTGGGTGAACCGGGCTTCACCCATTCCGGGAACATTCAGCAGGTCTTGCCGCGTGGAGAAACCGTTGTGCTCCTCGCGGTATTCGACGATTCGTCGGGCCAGCAGTTGGTTCAGGCCAGAGACATGCTTCAGCAACGAGGTGCTTGCCGTGTTGAGTTCCACGCCGACGTAGTTGACGCACGATTCGATCACTTCGGCCAGCGAGTCCGCCAGGCGTTTGGCGTTGATGTCGTGCTGATACATCCCGACGCCGATGTGTTGCGGGTCAATCTTGACCAGTTCGCTCAACGGATCCTGCAGCCGCCGGCCGATCGAGATTGTCCCACGGACCGTGGCGTCATAGTCGGGGAACTCTTCCCGGGCGATCGGACTGGTCGAATAAATACTGGCACCTGACTCGTTGATGATCTGATATTTCAACTCGGGCAGCCGATCACGGATGATCTCGGAGATCAATTCCTCCGTTTCGCGGCAGGCGGTTCCATTTCCGATGGCAACCAGCGAAATGCCATGCTCTGTCAGGAAGTCGGACAACTTGGCGGCAGCGGCCTGGCGTTTTTTGGAGGAACCGGTTAAAAAAAATCAGATCGGTTGCGATGCAGTTTCCTTTTTCGTCGAGCGCGGCCAGTTTGCAGCCGGTGCGCAAGCCCGGATCGATCGCCACCACACGCTGATTTCGGAGCGGAGGCTGCAACAGCAGGTTGCGGAGATTGCGGGCGAAGACTTCAACGACGTGTCGTTCGGCCCGCTCGGTCAGTTCTCGGCGAACTTCCCGCTCCATTCCGG
>CALJUK010000229.1 GCA_937975745.1 uncultured Planctomycetaceae bacterium
GACATCATCAGGCCGGCCCCTTCCGCAACGCGGCTGGCGAGGCTCCGCAACAGTCGCGGACCGAAGTCCTACGCAGCGACATCACCAATGATGAACACATCGTACTTGCCCCGGGCAAACATTTGCGGATCGATTGACGTCCGGTTGGCCAACACCCCACCGTGAACCAGTTGAAAGTCGAGTTGAATGTTTTCGGCACCGTTGAGCAGCCGGACAAACTTCTGCTCGGGCCGAAACTTGTCGAAGTAAGCCACCCGAATTCCACCCCGTTGTACGGTGATGATTGTCTGAGACCGATTGTTATTCGGCTTCAGTTCGTCCTCGAGCGGAACAGCTTCGACGGCCAGTTTGTACTCCCCGGGCAACTCCGGTCGAAACGACAGTTCGACAGGCAGGACATCGTCGTTGCTGGTCGGTGTCCACTCGCGTGTGGTGACGACACCGCCATACGCCGGGGGAACCTCCATATCGCCCGATTGACCAAGGCGAACTCCGTCGCGATTCTCGACCAACAACCGCACCCGGATGGTTCTTCCCTGGCCACCCAGAGCGCGAACACGGGCCGTCACCGGGACAATCTTCTTCTCGAAGACAACCGGGTCGACCAGCAGGTCATCGACGGCCACTTCGAGATCGGTCGTCGAGAGCGATGTGGTTCCGAACCCTACGGTGTAGATCGGGACGTTTAACTCTCCCAGCCGACGTGCAACCTGCCGTGGGTCAATGTCGTATTCGGCCGTGGCCCGCTGGGCTCCGTCGCTGAGAAGCAGCACGCCGACAACACGTTCCGACTGTGCTTCTTCCAGCAGAGTTTCGAGAACACTGCCGATCGCTGTCTGTTCTCCCTCGGCCGCATCCTGCGGCTTCTCCATGGGCGTCAACCCATCTGAGAAGTCGAACAGGCGAACCTCGATTGTTTCTCCGAAATCCGCAAACTGCGGTTGCGCCGCGATCAAGTTTTCGACAACTTGCGACCGCCGTGTCGAGTTCCCCGGCCCGTCGGCCGTCTGCATGCTGCGGCTGGCATCCGCCAGAACATACAGAACGGCGGTGTTCTCGTTCGACTGGGTGTATTGGACCGCCGGCCGCAGGATCGCCCAGCCCAACAAGGCCGCCGCCAGAAGTCGACAACCGATCAGAAACCGCCGCGAGCCAACGGGCAAGTGTCGCACACGCTGTGGATAGGTCAAACCGACCAGGAGCAGCATCGCCAGAATGACGATGACCACCGTAGGCCAGGACCAGATGGGTTGGAAGATCGGCTTCATGGCTGGGCCGTCACGACAGTGTCCCGTTGATTGGACGAGGACGTGTTCACATTGATGCCGGACGCGGAATTTGTTTTCGGACTACCGGCTGAGTTCCCTCTCCCGGCTCCGTTCGGAACGCCGGCCTCGGGGAGTTCCACTTCGTAGAAGCGATTCGCCACGAGATGTTCGCCGCAAAACACAATCACGAGGATCATGAGAATGAGCGGGGAGACTTCCACACCCAAGCGGCCGGTCTGGACCGAGCGGACCAAGGCCTCTGTATCGCGGGCCAGCCCGTATCGCGATTTACCGAGCAGGTTATCCAGCTGGTCGGTTGTCAGCCGCGTGAGATCGCTTTCCCCTTTCGGAAGATTCACGCTGAAACCAGCCTGCCACGGTTGCGACTCGTCGGTCGAAACGAGACCGTACTGGCCCGTCACATCCGCCGCATTGATGATCCACGGTCCCTCGGCAGAACGACGTTCGACGGGAAGCTGCTGCAGCGAAGGCATTCGCAACAATGCCTCTTTGACTCGTGCACTTCCGACGTCCGAAATCATTACTGTCTCGCCGGCGGAGTAGTTCCATCGCTCGAAGCCCGCACCGCGGAGATAGTGGACCAGCCCTTCGACAAACGGCAGAAACTGCCACGTCCGAGGGAGATCGCTCCAACCGCGCAAGTCTGCTCCCGTCGTCAGCATGGCCACCCGACCCGAACCAACCGAGCGAGTCAGCAGGGCAGGCAATGCATCCCGGTCGGTGTAGCGGGCGACGATTTCGACGCGTTCGTTACTGGCGACCTTCCAGTACCGCCGCACATCCACCGAGCCGAGTTCGGCCGCTCCGCCCAATTCGCGCAGCGTTCGCCAGATGGGATGCTCCAACCGGTCCGGATTCAGGTACTGTGGAGGCGTAAATTTGAGCGCCGCCAGTAACTCGGCTGGCAGCAGCCGCTGGGCTTCCTCCACGTTGTAGTTGAGCATCGTCTCTACGGCGTCCCGGCCGGGGCTTCCGAGGATGACTGCCAGGCCACCGCCCGTTGTGACGTATCGATTCAATCGCTCCCAGACTGGAGGTAAAATCTCCGTCGCGTTCAGCAGACAGACGACGGCCTGACCGGTGAAGTCGGTTTCCGCCAGAGAGTCGGCCGGTACAAAACGGACGTCGAACCGTCGCTGGTTTTGCTGAGTCGCAGTCCCCGGGTTAAGTGCTTCCAGAAAGTACGCGGCATCAGACTCGCGCGGAGCCGTCACCAGAATTGGGGGAGGGGACTCGGACCGGACAGTAAAGTACTGGACGTCATCCGCTTCGAGCGGATCACTGGAGAGAAGCCGAAGCTCACCCTGCAGAAACGGATCGGTCGTCGAAGTCACCGCGAACGCGAGACGCCCCGACGACGTACCCGACAATTGAAGCGACTTCTGCCCCTGTTTCGCGGATCCGCCGGCCGGTCCCTGCACGTACAGTTCAACCGTCTGATCCCGTTCACCCGCGCCGACCGCAGCCACTTCGACTTCGACATACGCGGTTGTGCCGGCTGGTACCGTCTCGGCCGAGAGCGACAGATTCTGTAGCGAAACATTCGTCACGTTGTCGGCCGAGACGTCGATCAAGTAGACGCCCAACCATGGGACTGCCGCCAGTTGTTCCTTCAGGCGACTCCGCGACTCCAGGTCCCAGGCGGACGCCGCCAGATCGGTAAACAGATAAACCTCCCGAATGAACCGATCTGAACGGTCATCGTCGGGGATGTCTCCCTGGCTTTGGAGGGTCCGCTCACGATCGGTCCGCTGTGTCTCGATTGCGGCCTGCAGCCGATCGTCGAGAGTTTCGCTTCGAGCATGGGATGTCAACGAATCGATCCGCTCAATTGCCGCGGCCAGATCCGCTTGGAACAGAATGGGGGAATTTCCTCCCGATTCGGCCACGGCAACCCGGCTCTGCGCGGGAAGGTTCTTCAGGTGTTCCCGGCCGATTTGCTGTGCGGCTTCCAACCGCGTCCGACTCTCCAGCCGGTAGTCCATACTGACGCTGGTGTCGAACAGAAACACCGCTGAGACAGGCAGCACGTCGGCCGCTTGAGTCGCGGGTGCCGTCATTTCGGCGGCAATCCGCCGTCCGTAGGGCCAACCGACAAGCAATAGCAGCAGTACCAGAACCGACACCGATGTGATGCCGCGGAGCGAACTCCGTCGCGTGCTCATTTCGACAGGGGACATTCCCCGCCGCCGCCAGCGACTGACAATCCAGGCGTAGGCCCCCCAGCCAGCCAGGCAGACGGCCCCCATTGTCAGCAGCTCTCGCCAATTGGGGGTGTAGTCGGCAGCCGGCAGCGACGGCCGAGCCAGCGCGAACACCAACGCACCCAACACAGCCATCCGGAGCAGCATCAACAGCACATGCCGCAACCGCATCTGCCGCATGTTTCGCTTTCGCCGTTGCTGGATCAGCCGGAGCGCGGGAAAGACGATCTTCTTCGGCCGCGCTTTCAACAGAAAGTGAAGCAGGACCGGCACGCCGACCAGAAACAGCCCGTAGAGAAACACCGGGTTGATCAGCGACATTGTTCTCGCTTCATCCTTGCGGTTGCGTCAACCGCGCATCGTCCGGGTGAAAATTAAGGATCGGGCGGCCAACGGGTCGCGGACCAAACTCTTTCGCCCGAAGTGAAAAGGCCCAACTCAGGGACTTGGAACAAAACACCCTGACGGCAGGAAGTCCAGGCCACTGCAGTCGGTCTTCGAATCATGAACCAGGCCCAGACTCGGCCAGCCGCGTGTGCCCGAGTCCGTCCCGTCTTACCGGGTGAATCCCGGTTCGGTCAGCCCCTCGTCGTGGTTCGCACCCCGGCCGGGAGGTGTCAGATCGTGCGATTGGATCAGCCGGTGGTAGAATTCCGGTCGGCGATCTGCCATCCGATCAATGATATGGTATTTCGGCACGCGGACCATCCGTTTGTTGCGAGCACGTGCGGGAGTGATCTCGCAGACAAGGAGCTCTTCGCTGCTGGGCGACCCTTGCACCAACGTCTCGCCCGACGGACCGCAGATCCGGCTGCGACCGATGAACTGGAAGCCACGTTCTTCGCCAACACGGTTGACGGCGGCGTAGTAGACCGCATTTTCCATCGCCCGTGTGTTCACGACGTGCTCGGCCATCGCTTCAGCACCGGGCGGCCAGTCAC
>CALJUK010000230.1 GCA_937975745.1 uncultured Planctomycetaceae bacterium
CTGTGGTGTGAGTTTACCCTTCTCGTCGTACAGCGAACCTTCGTCGCGTTTGCGGCGAATCAGTTCCAGCGAATCGGACATCACTTTTTGCGTCTGCGAATCGGCCGGTTTCACGTTCGCCGAAAACAGATCGACCGGAACAGTCTTTTCCCATACGGCGCGATGGACCGGACTACCGACCGTCTGGTATTTCGGTGCGAACATCTCTTCGACTTGTTCGTCAGCACGATCGACGGCCCCGGTCGAGCGTGCTTCCTCGTCACTCTTGCCGCTCAACTTCAGGGCCGTTTCGACAAACGATGTGGCCTGACTGCCGTTCTCTGTCGAATTTTCGGCAGGATGTCCTGAATTGGAATTCGGCGAAGAAGTACTCATGGTCTGGACTCCATTATCTCGCGAGGTCAGTGTGCTGAAGCGTTTCGTTCAGGCAGACTGATTGGAATATCGTGTTTGCAGGCAGTCAGAAGGCTGACCCTTTCTTTCCGTCATTTCCCCCATCTGACGAGTGATTTGACGCTCGCTACAGAATTCTAGGCTGATGATTGTGTTGTCGAGGGACTTGCCGGATGGTTGAGGTCACTTTCCGGATCATTCTGACCGATTTCTCGTAGGGCGGGTGAAGGTTCGAACCGCATTTCGCCAGTCGTAGCGGCCAGCCGTCCGAGGCGGTCAATTGTGTTCTCCCAGCCCGCTTCCCGTGCGTACTGCATCGGCCCGCCGCGGAACGGTGCGAAGCCAGCTCCGAAAACCATGGCCAGGTCGATATCGTCGAGTGTCTGTGCGACACCTTCGGCCAAACAACGAGCCCCTTCGTTCACGACGGGCAGGATCAGACGATCGATCATCTCTTCCTGACTCGCCGGCGGAACTTGTTGCTTGCCTGTAGGGCGTTTTGCGGTACGAATCTGTTCGATCGCGTGTCGAAAGAGTTGTGTTGGCTTGTTCTGGTGAAACAGTTTGTGCACAGCGTCCTTCGCGGTGGCCGATTCTGCCTGCTTCAACGCCTGCCAGAGTGGTGCGGGCGCCATCCGCTCGCCGTACGCGGCGCTCATGTTCTGGGCAACGTGAGCCGCCACATCGAGTCCGACCAGATCGACCAACGCCAGCGGTCCCATGGGCATGCCGAACGCGACAGCTGCCCGGTCAATCTCCTGCGGATCGTCGACCACTTCGCACAGGTAGCCGGCCTCGTTCATATAGGGAGCCAGCAACCGATTGACCAGGAAGCCGACGCAGTCCCCGACGATGACGCCAGTCTTGCCGAGTCGCCGGACGGCTGCGATTGCTGTCGCGAGGGCCTCGGGGCTGGTGATGTCGGTGCGAACGATTTCGACCAACGGCATCCGATGCGGCGGATTGAAAAAATGCAACCCGACAATCCGCTCGGGATGCGGTGTTCCTTCGGCAATGTCTCGCACAAGGAGCGAACTGGTATTGGTTGCGAGCACCGTTTGCGGCGACGTGGCCTCGGCCAGTTCCTGGAAGACCTGGCGTTTGATCTCCAGGTTTTCCAGGACGGCTTCGATGACGAGATCAGCGTGGCGAAATCCGCGATAGTCGGTCCGAGGCGAAATCCGATCAGTCGCCCGTTGGCTGTCCAACGCGGTCAGCCGGCGGCGGCGGACATCCCGCTTCAGCAGGCCATCGATTGTCTTCAGCCCGCGGGCCAGGAATTCCGGCTTGAGATCCTTCAGAAGCGTACGGACACCTTTTCGGGCCAGCAGCAGTGCAATACCGGCCCCCATGGCACCGGCCCCGAGGACGGCTGCGTTCTCGAGTTGCGCCGATGCGACGGTCTGTTCCAGTTCGGCCGAAGGCTTCTTGGCCTGCTCACTAAGGACGCACAGCCGCATCAGTTCTTTCCTGCCCGGATTGTCGGCCAGCTTGGCAACGGCATCCGTTTCGAACTCGGATGCTTCGGTCCGTGAGGCCGACATCGCCTGACGCAGCGTCCGGATCGCAACCATCGGGGCGGGGTACTTCCCTTTGGTCTCTTTCCGCGTGGCCTGCTCCGCCTTGTTGAGCGCCATCGACTTCAGAAAGTTGAAGCGATTGATTTGTCGCTCGATTAACGGCCGCTTCACCTTTCGAAAGAGCCCATCGGCGGTCCCTTTTTTTCCGTGTTCGGCGATGATCTGACGGCCAGCGAGATGTAACGCCTCGGTCGGAACGACATCCCCCACCAACCCCTTCGAGCGGGCCTGCCTGCCATTCTGCTGCTGTCCCGCCAGAATCATTGGCAGGGCAGCGACCAGTCCGATCCGTTCCGGCAGCCGAACGGTGCCACCCCAACCGGGAATCAGACCGAGTTTGACTTCGGGCGTCCCGAGAATTGTCTTGGAATCGTCATCACACAGGCGATAGCGACAGGCCAGCGCAAATTCGAGCCCCCCTCCCAGACAGGCGCCGGAAATTAACGCGACGGTGGGGACGTCGAGTGCTTCCAACTCGGCAAAAACTTCCTGTCCAAACCGCGAGATGCTGAGCGCGGACTCGCGATTCGCGAGAGTTGCCAATTCGTTGACGTCGGCCCCGACAATAAAGCTGCCAGGTTTGCCACTGCAAAACAGGACGCCGCACAATTCGGGAAGCGAGCGAATTTCGTGAATCAGTTGTTGCAATTCTTCCAGCGCGGCTCGTGACAGAGCGTTGACGGGCCGGTCGGTTCGATCAATGCGGACGGCAAGGACGCCATCTTTGATCTCGTCACGAT
Organism: uncultured Planctomycetaceae bacterium; assembly: GCA_937975745.1. Taxonomy (GTDB): domain Bacteria; phylum Planctomycetota; class Planctomycetia; order Planctomycetales; family Planctomycetaceae; genus CALJUK01. Next base: position 2,714 of record CALJUK010000230.1, read on the forward strand.
GCCAAATCAGGCTCATGTCTAGTTCCCATCTTTCTCAAAACGTCTCGCGCTGGACGGCTCTCCAGATTAGGGCCCGTCATGAAATGGTTTCCACGACAACTGCCGCTCCCTGCCCGCCACCGACACACAGTGTTGCTAGACCGACTTTCTGTTTCCGCCGGTGAAGTTCGCCGAGCAACGTTAAGACCAGTCTGCTTCCCGTTGCGCCAACTGGATGTCCGACGGCAATCGCACCGCCGTTGACGTTCAAGCGATCTGGCGGAATCGAACTCAGGCGATCCCGTCCGGTGCTAACCGAACAGTGGAGTGATGGTTCGGCAAAGCACTTCTGACACGCCAACACCTGTGCCGCAAACGCCTCGTTCAATTCGACCAGTTCCATGTCGGACATGGTCAGACCCGCTTCGGTCAGCGCTTTCCCGGAAGCGTAGACGGGGCCCAGTCCCATCCGGGCGGGATCGCATCCGGCATACGCGTAACCTCGGACACGGCCTTGCGGCTGGAGACCCATCTCGTCGGCAAAGTCTTCGCTGGTCACCAGCATCGCCACACCGCCATCTGTCACCTGGCAGGCGTTGCCCACTGTCACCGTTCCCCACTTGCGATCGAAGTAGGGTTTGAGTTTCTGCAGCGCTTCAAATGTCTGGCCCGCTCGGGGACCAATATCTTGACTGATCGGCTCGAACTCCGACGCCGGATAGACAGTCATCACCTCGTCTGACAGCCGTCCTGCTTGCTCGGCCGCAATCGCCCGGCGATGACTTTCGAGCGCAAAGTTGTCCTGCTCTTCGCGCGAGATACCAAATTCGCGGGCCAGCTTCTCGGCTGTTTCGCCCATCATTAATCCGGAAACCGGATCGGTGAGACCCGACTGAATGCCGATGATGGGCTGCAGGTCGGCCGGCCGGATTGCGCCCGCTGCGCGAAGCTTTGCCAGCACGCCTTTGGCTCGAGAGAGGTTCCAGACTTTCTCAGCCAGGGACTTCTTCCAGAACATTGGGATGTTCGACATCGAGTCGACGCCCACTGCGACGATACACCGCGCTCGCCCATGTTCAATGAGTGTGATCGCTTCGGTCAGAGACTCCATTCCGCTGGCACAATTTCGGCTGACCGTGTGGGCGATACGATCCTGAGGAATACCGGCCCGTAAGGCGACCACACGGGCGATATTCGCCGCATCGGTCGGGCAGGCTACATTGCCCGCGATGAGCTCGTCGACAGTGTCCGGCCGAAGATTGCAGCGTTCGAGCAGCTCCCGGACAGCCCATCGACCCAGCTCGACCGCGGAGACATCTCCCAGCGGTCCGCCCGCTTTCACGAACGGCGTGCGAACACCTGCAACAATGACTGCATTCGTCATACGCCCATCCCTGAAGCTGTCAGCGTTCAAGCGGATCGTCTCGTTCGGCGGTTGGCGGAATCGAGAGTTTTGTTCGAAACGGAAATCCGCAATCCATCTGCAATTCGGCAGTGCGTTGGGCGCCTACTCTTGGCGGCGCAGGAAATAAGCGACCAGCGGAACACGACATTACTGCTTGAACTGATAGTTGGGATTCGTTTCGTGAAAGTCGACGTCGGCAAACTCGGGCGAAAACTCCAAGTCCTCGTAGTGATAGCTCTCGATCAGAGTTTTCGACCGAAGTTCATCGCTGTGGGCGGTCGGTTCATTCGACCAGGTGAAGTTGTCAATCCGCAGCAGTACAGCCGTTTCTCGGTCA
>CALJUK010000231.1 GCA_937975745.1 uncultured Planctomycetaceae bacterium
CAAGAATCCCCGCGGCGCACCCCGCGAGCGCTCTCCCGGCGCCCGTCGATCTGTCGTCCCTGCGAAAGCGGTCGATCATGGCCAATACTCCAGTCGATACGGTTCGGCGACTCCGGCAGACCGTTGAATCGGTCTCGTTTCCCGTCAATCGCCGGGCCTTCAGGTCACTTCAGCGGATCAAATTCGGTTCCCAGCAGAGAGTACCACGCGTCGAGTCCCGCGAGTTCGCTCTTGACCCGCTCGCTCGCGTCGGCAAATCGAGCGGGACGCGGCGCCGCCAGGGCGGCCAGTTGGCGGATGTCGAATTCTTCGAGCAGCCCGAAGCAGAACAACTCGGGCGTCTCATTCACTCCGAGGTTTCCCTCGACGATGTCCTTCAAACTTCCGTAAGAACCGTGCAGCGTCACCCCGTCGATCGCCTCGGGCTCCAGAACGGCCGCCGTGAGGGCGATAAGACTGGTGCGCGGACCGGACGCCTGCACGTCGACCGGCGGCGATTTGTGTTGCTCGCGGGACCAGCGCGCCACGGCGGCGACCTGGCTCGACTGAATGCCCAGCGGCCGTTCACCCACCGCTGAGACGAGCAAGGCGAACAGGTAGTCCCGTACGTTGATGGTCGATTCGCCGAAATAGAACGGATCAACCGCGAGGACACGCTTCCCCTGCTTCAGCAACCCGGCGGCGTACTCGGCCGTCGTGGACCGGCCGCCATCCCCGATCAGGATGACTGTCGACCTGGTCTGGCCGGCAGGAAGCAGCTCCGTGGCGGGAACGGTCCAGTCACTTCCCAGCTTCAACCGATAGGAATTGGCCGTGCCGCCGTCGATCGCGATAGCCTCACTCTGCACCGGCCCGCCATCGTAGTCATCCAGGCGGAGCACATTCTTGAGCCGAGCCCGTTGCACTTCGATAGCTGCGGCATGCGGAGCGGGCAGGTCTTTCGCCAGTTCCATCGCGATCTGATGGAAGTCGAGATTCTCTTTTGGAAGTTCGACGAACAGGTCGTCTGCCGACTTGAGTTCATCTTCGACGGGAATCTCCGCATCCTGCCAGTTGGCATCGTCGGCATAAAAGAAGTCGCCCAGCATCTTGTAAAGTTGCTGCCGATTGTCGAGCAGGAAGTTGTGATTCCCCGGGTCCGTGTTGACGTGCGTTCGCAGCGAGTCCCCCTTGCCGTAGACATTGAAGGCGGGTTGGGCGGCTTCGACGAGCGGATGCAGGGCGTGGTCCGCTCGGAAGCAACAATTGTCCTCGGCGTTGAATGTCAACAGTGTCGGGCGGGGTGCCCGCATGGCTGTCAGCTGTTTGTAATCGGCAACCATGCCCAGATCGACGGGCGTCTGTTCCGAGTCTCCCAGGTCGGAAACGAATTCCGCACGGGTGACAAAGCTCGAATAGCCGGCAACCGGGTTGGAAAGTGTCACGCGAGAATCGAGCGAACTGATGAAGATCGTCTGCCAGCCACCACCGGAGAGACCGGCCACGGCGACACGCTTCGGATCGGCGTGGGGGTGTTCCAACAGCACATCGATCCCGCGAGACATGTAGAGGTAGTGCGTCGCGATTCCGCTGGTCCCGCAGAGATCGATCTGATTGATCTTGTAGTGAGTGAAACCGTCGGTCCGAAGTTGGCCCATCCCGGGCCATTCGACATTGAATGCCAGCATCCCCCGCTTGGCCTGGTTAATGCAGCGGATCTGCTTGTAGTCCGCCGCTTTGCCGTTGGCATCGTGGCCGTTCACGTTCAGGACGACGGGGACCTTGCCCGTCAGGTTTTCCGGCTCGTACAGAACGGCAGGAATCCAGAGGCCGGGGATGGCTTCGTAGCGGAGTTTGCGAATCTTGTATCCGGGACCGCCCGCGATTGTCTCTCCCCAAACGGTTTTCAGCTGGGCGTCGCACCACTGGGCCGCCTTCCCCCGAAAAATGACATCATTGAAGACGGCCTCCCGCCGCCCATTGATGTAGGTCTCCCAGGCTTTCTGGGTGGTGATTTCCGGCATGGGCAGGACACGCGACGCGGTGTATTCCTGGACCTCATGCCATGCCTGGTCCGGCTCGATGACCCGCTGCTGGAGGGCCTTCTTGATTGAAGCCGGTTCTTGCCCCCACGACGGCGATTGCAGGCACAGCAGGACGACAACGCCAACTGAAACGGAGCAGCATCTCATCGGGTGAATCCTCACAAGTAGAAACCCGGCTGGCGATGGGTGTCCAATCGCCAGCGTGTATCTTGGTGGTCGATTCTGTTGACGGCAGCCTCGCAATTGTCGTTGAAGCAGGCCGATCTTGCGCGTGTGAAATAGATTAGCAAAAGAACCGACGGGCAGCACATAGAATTGCCAAGAATCGACTGCTGGTCGGGCATTCGGCGAGAAACGATGGCCTGCCTGTGTCATGCCGAATCGCTTGACCCGCTTATCATTCCGAACGCAGCTTCCTAAGGTGATCGGTCGCGAAATGCGCAATGTGGACAGAATGCAGCAGGCTGTGGCACCGATTGCGATCGAGGCGTTGATCGGAGTGTTCCTACCGGAGGATCACCGGCCATAGTGCACACGAGCGGTATGACCCGTTGCGTCGGCGAGAGACTCCGCGCCGAGCCCTCGTGTCGGGAGAGGTGGTCCGACGAAGTTGACACGACGCGACGACATCCGATGACAAGTCTGTCGGCCGCCGGGACGTCCGGAGCGAACGACTAGAACAGGCTGAGGTCGAAGACTGAGTCGCGTTGGTCGCGGAACGGTTCGAACGTCTCCGCAGGGTGTCGAATCGTTCCCTGGTAGAAGGGACCAACTCCGAAGTAATAACGGGTGCGCAGGTGGGAGTCGCAACGATGTGGCCCCGAACGCCAAAGAAGATCGCCTGACTCGCGGTCGATCGCAAATAGCGACAGGACCGCCGACCCGTA
>CALJUK010000232.1 GCA_937975745.1 uncultured Planctomycetaceae bacterium
GCTCCCATCCGGTTCGGAGCAAAGAGCTTCGGCGTCATTCACCTGTACTCGACCAATCCGGACAACCCGGTGGACAAGGACGACCTGGAGTTCACGCTGGCGGTTGCCGACCAACTGGGGACGACCCTGGAAAGCGTTCAACAGCGGGAGTCGCTGGCCGAGGGGTTGGCTCGGGCGGAAGACGAGAACAAGACACTCCGCAAGCAGTTGGAAATTGAGTCCGAATTGGTGGGCGACAGCCCGGTGATGTGTTGTGTGCGCGAGACGATTTCACAAATCGGTCCCACCGATGCGATGGCTTTAATCCGTGGCGAGAGCGGGGTTGGCAAAGAACTGGTCGCCCGCGCGATTCATTTCAACAGCCACCGCCGGAAATCGCCGTTTGTCTGCATGAATTGCGCAGCACTCAGCGAATCGCTGCTGGAAAGCGAGCTCTTCGGCCACGAGAAAGGATCCTTCACTGGGGCCACCAGCCGCAAGTGTGGCAAATTCGAACAGGCGCACCGCGGCACGCTGTTTCTGGATGAAGTCGGCGAGATGAGTTTGTCCATCCAGGCGAAGTTTCTGCGAGTTCTGGAGGGGCATCCGTTCGAACGCGTGGGCGGTGCAGACTCCATCAAAGTCGATGTCCGAGTTGTTGCCGCCACAAACCGCGATCTGGAAACGGCCGTCGAAGAGGGGGCATTCCGGCGAGACCTGTACTTTCGACTGCATGTCGTCGAGGTGACCGTGCCCCCCTTGCGGGACCATCGCGAAGACATTCCGCAGCTTGTCGAGCATTTTGTGGCCCGATTTGGCGAAAAACTGGGGATGCCTCACCGCCGGATTTCTCCCAAAGCGTTGTCGATTCTGACAAACTACGATTGGCCGGGAAACGTGCGGGAACTGCAAAACACGATCGAGCGGGCGATGGTGATGACTCGTTCGCAGGAAATCGGGCCGCAGGATGTGCAACTTTCCGCACTGGGCTTGTCGCGGCAGGCCGAAAAATCCTCCACCAGCGGATACGAAGCCGATTCGCTGGCCGCACTGGAACGCCGGCATATCTACGCCACCCTGGAAGCGACTGAGTGGAATAAGACCAAGGCTGCCGAAATCCTGGGGATCGAACGGTCCACGCTCGACCGCAAACTGAAGCGATACCAAAAAAATAATCACAATAAAGAATAATCACCGTCACTGTGGGCTCCGTGATCATTGACACCGTGCCCGGAAGTCGGCAAACTTCAGTGCTGCCAATGCACCGGACGTTGGCGAAGCGAGTTTGGAGTTGAGTTCGCTCAGTCAATCGTCCCCCAGAGGCCAAGTTCTGGGGGAGATGGGAAGTTTTTTCTGCGGAAAATTGGCCTGGAAGAGGGCTGATTTCGGACAAAAACGTCGGCAGAACAATTTCTCAGATTTTTTTGTTGACTTTGTACGGACTCCTTCCAACAATCAGTGCGAGTTTGAGTTGCTTGGCGCTCGCTGTCTGCCCTGCCATAGTGCGTTTCGCGCTATGGTCTCCGCCGATGTCTCCTGCAGAGACGTCCTGTCCGTCGGGATGACGTGCTTCTGCAGTGAAGGCCCAAAAAGTCCAGGATGAATGCTCACCGTTCGTCCTACATTTGGCGGTTAGGTTCCGGCTGGCGCAGCTGAAGCAGAATATCAAGAGACGACCAAGCTAATGGTCCAGATCATTGTGGAATCGCTAAGAAGAAGTGGAGCATAAGAATGGCGATGGCAGAGGAGTTGGAATCAGACGTCGACATGATGGATTTCGATGGGGACGTCGATGACGCTGCGGAGGGTGATACCAGCGAGTTTGAAGGCTTCTACTACGAGGAAGACTTCCTCGCGGTTGGAATTAATCCCGGTGCCCCCACCGAAGCGAAGCCGGGGTCCGAGGAAAAGGTCATGATGCTAGCCGCACGTTACGCGTCGGGAATGCCTCTGTGGCACCAGGACGACTGCTACGATCACGGTCCGATGGCTGCAGCCGACCTGCTCGAAATCTGATCGCATCCACCGGGCGGTTCGACATCGCCCCGATTGAGACGCACGCCAAGGCCCTGGAAACGGTTGTTTCCAGGGTTTTTTTGTTTCCAGAAACGCCGCGTTTTCGGGTGGAGAACCAGTCCCTGAATTCTGCGAGGGGTCTCCTGCCAGTTAAACGTGCAACGCTGCGAGTTTCCTGGTCAGATTGTGCTCGGTCTGCAGCTGGTTGTCGGGCTGAGGGACACGAGGCTGAGAAAAATTGTGCGTTCTGACAAATGGCAGACTCAGCCAGAAGTCTCGATCGGAGGAAGGCGTTCGCCTGGAAAAAACCTGCTTTTGTGGCGTATGTCGCGGACGGGCCGAGTGCAGATCAGTGGGCCAGCAGGCCAGCTGAGGCATGACCGTGGCTGAACAGGACGGGCAGTCGCTGTTCTGGCATGCGGTTCGCTATTTCGCATGGGCAGCGGAGAGCGGTGACCGGCATCACTCAAACTCAGCCGAGCAGTTTCTCCGTCAGCTCTCGATCGACCGATCGTCGTCGATCGAACCGACCTGTCTTGGCTCGCCCGATTCAAACTCGATGCATGAAGTGAGGGATTCGACAATGCACGCCAGCGTGTCACGTCGCCGGGAAGCGAAGACAATCGGGGCTCGAAACGGTCGACCGTTGTCGGCTGAGCGGGCGACCATCGAATGGGCGACTCCGGCCGGGCCCGTCTGCTCGTCCAAGTTGATTGGTCAAATCCGCAATGCGACGAATCGGCAGGTGAGCCAGCTGGATGTTCATCTGGTTTCCGACGGAGTGGCCGTCACGGGCGTCAGTCGATCGTACTACGTCAAGCAACTCGTGACCAAAGCTGTCTTGGATTCGCTTCCTGGGATTTGTCTGCGAAACGAAATACAGGTCGTCACGGCCTAGTGCCTTGTCAGGCCTTAACCTTCGGGTTCAAGAGCTTGGCCCGCGGCTCGTTGGCCGCTCCATTCTCGTTTCTCGACCCGAATCTTAAGGTTTGACACAACACGAGTCCGCATTGCGGGGGGAAGCGAGCGTTGGGGACGGCGGGGATCAACCCCGCCGCTCAGAATCAGGCAGATTACGCCGCCAGATGCCGCCATGCTTAGGCGCAGCTCGCTCGAGTTCATCGACACGGCGCAAGTTTCCGGCCGGTGGAGGTGGACAGCAAGACCGGTGGAGAGGGACAGCACGCGACGTTTCTCGCGTGTGCTTGGCTCGCCCCTGTGGCGGCCCGTGGATGAGCGAGTCCGCTTCGCGAAGCGTGGGCAGGAAAGCTCTGCAAGCAGCCATCGTTGTTGGATGGAACGGCGACCGGGCATTACGTGAATTTTGTCCCGAGGTTGCGCTTCCGGTGCATCCGCCGCCGCAGGCGCCTCGATTGTTGCGAGGAAGTCTTTGGAAGATCAGCTTTCGTTGATCTCAAGGATCTCCATTTCCAGGACTCCGGCGGGAACCTCGACCGAAATGTGGTCACCGACCTTCTTGCCCATCATGCTCTGGGCGAGGGGGCTGGATGTCAGAATCTTCATGACCTCGCCATCGTAGTCTTCTTCGCCGGGCCCGACGAAGACATATTCTTCCTCGAAACCGTCCTGGATGTGCCGCACCTTCACCTGGGATCCAAATCCCACAATCCCCTTCGGAGTGGCCGATTTATCGACGATGTAGCAGTTGGCCAGTTTCGACCTCAGTTGGTTGATTTTTGCCTGCATCAGCCCCTGGGCCTCGCGCTGCCCGTGGTATTCGGTGTTTTCCTTCAGATCCCCCTCTGCACGGGCTTCGGCGATTTTCTCCGCAATGATGGGCATCTCGTCCTGTTCAAGCCGTCGGATCTCTTCCCTTAGCTTGTCGTATCCTTCGCGTGAGATGGGGTTCTTTTCCATGGCTACTCGTTTCCGAATCTCGAATTTCTATTCCCGCAGGATTGCACTTCCAGAATGCGCGTCCGGGTGCGACCGCTCTCAGCGTTCGGCTGACGGACGGAACGAGATCGGGTGAACACAGTCGCGTTTTGCGAAAGCTGCCAGCCCGAATCTGGATTTGACCGTGGGAAATACCGACGCCCAAGAATGATGGACGTCCCAATACAAACAAGCAGACGGACGACTCAATCGTGTCGCCCGTCTGCGAGAACTGGATTATAAGCAATTCAGCAAGCCTCTGGCTACGCAATTTCGCGCCATTGTCCGCAGTCGGCGCTTCCCAGAACCGCATCGCAAATCTTCTGCGTGTCCAGGGCATCCCGGAAGGTTGGGCCGGCGGGCTTGCCGTCGGCCAGGCCCTGCAGGAAGTCGGCCACCTGGTGCACAAAACTGTGTTCGTATCCGATCTGCAAACCGGGAACCCACCAGTGGCTCATGTATGGCTGCTCGGCGTCGCTGACGTGGATATTTCGCCAGCCCCGCACGATCGAGTCATCGCCGTGGTCGAAGAATTGCAGGCGATGCAGATCGTGTAAGTCCCATTTCAGCGAGGCATGCTCGCCGTTGATTTCGAACGTGTACAGTGCTTTGTGTCCGCGGGCGTACCGGGTTGATTCAAACAGGCCAAGTGACCCATTGGTAAAGCGGCACATGAACGCGCAGGCATCATCGATCTCGACAATCTGCTTTGCACCTGTGTCGGCGTGGACCCGCTCTTTCACGAAGGTTTCCGTCATGGCTGAGACGGAACCGATCATGCCATTCAGCCAGACGGCCGTGTCGATGCAGTGGGCCAGCAAGTCTCCCGTGACGCCGCTGCCGGCCGCTTTCGCATCCAGCCGCCACGTTCCAGCTCCCCCCTGGGGAACCTCTTCCGAGATCGTCCAGTCCTGCAGAAAGTTGGCCCGATAGTGGAAAATGCGGCCGAGTCGACCCTCATCGATTAACTGCTTGG
>CALJUK010000233.1 GCA_937975745.1 uncultured Planctomycetaceae bacterium
CGATATTGGGGAAGTCGGCCAGACAGGTGTCTGTCATCTGCTGGGCCACGTATTTCGCCGTCGTGGCAGAGCAGTTGACCGTACTGAGAATGGCCACGTAGTTGCGCGTCGCGGCTCGGCCGTCCGCGCGGCGGTAACCCTCGAAGGTTCGGCCGGTGATTGGGGCTGGTGGCTCGGGAACCGCTGTCGAGAAGGCGTAATCGTGTGTCAGTTCGCTCACGACGACGTTGTGGGTGTGGACGTGATCGCCCGGATGAATGGCTCCCCGCGCAAAGCCAATGACTTGGCCGTACTTGCGGATCGGTTCGCCTTCGCTGATCGAGCGGGAGGCGATCTTGTGACCGGCCGGGATCATCGCGCGTGTGGTCAGCTCGATCTGTGTGACCGAAATCGTTGTGCCAGGTGGGAAGGCCGTTTTCGCCACAACGACATTGTCATCGGGATGTAATTGAATGATGGGGGAAGCGGTCACGGTGGCCATCGTGTTCTCGGAGGGGGGCGGATTGCGGCTTTCGGAGCGTCGCTGAAACCTGTGGAAGCAGTTTCAAAACCGGCTGAGGCGAGTCTTCGTCCGGTATTTTCGGGACGAAGACGAAACACGCCGAGGTCTTGGAACCGCTTCAAGTAGAGTGTAGCGGCGACGGATAGCCTCCGAAAGCAATCTCGGCACGGGAAGCTTCGGACCGATCACTCTTTGAGCCGCATCATTCAGACCCGAAAACGCGGACCACAGGCTTGGACGCCGAGCAGTTTGCGTGTTCGGCCACTCGAGCGCGCTACCTCCACGAGGAGCGGCTTCTGGCGGCGGCGTCTGGCTGATCTGCGGTCATTCGGCGATCAAACGCCGCCACTGTTGTCCGCAATGCGGACCAATCGCGTCAGGAACTCAGGCAGTCTCTGCCCCGGGCGCACTTCAGCTGGCTGTCCCGACCTGAGGCGATTAGAGAGGCTGCTTCACGCTGCTTTGCGAATCGGCGGTGTAAAGTCTCGCTCGGGTGATTCCTGCTCTGACGGAAACCTTCCGATGACCGGGCGGCCTTCGGGCGAGAGCGTCAGGCTGGCATACGTCATCGCGCGGTTGGCGATCTCGCGGATGCGGTCTTCGAACCGTTCTTGCGAGCAGCGGGCCGCATTGGTCCAGCCGGCGGCAGGCGAACAGAGGTGGGGGCGGCGTTCGAGTTCGAGAATGGCCGACCAGATGCTTTCGGCAGTCGGTTCGTCAAAGCAGATGCCCGTTCCCAGACCGTAGACTTCGGTATCGATAATTGACGCAGCTACACCCGATTCACGAAAGACAATAACAGGAATGCCACAGGCCTGGGCTTCGTACGACAGGAGGTCGCAGTCATTGGCGTGCGGAACGATCACACCGCGCGAGGCGGCGACGACGGTTGCCAGTTCGGCATCGCGAATGTCACCCAGCCACTCGATTTGCGGATCGTCCCGATAGCGATTGCGGATTGACTCGGCAACTCGGCCGGAAATGCGGACTCGGCAGCGACCGAGGCGGCAGGCTTCAACCGCTGCCGCTGTGTTGTCGTTCCAACTGGTCTCACAGCTAACGAGGTAACCGTCGCGCAAGTGTGTCTCGGCCGGTCGAAAGATGTCGGTCGGGACGGGGGGCGGAATGATCTCCGGACGAGGCCAGCCAGCGGATCGAGCCGCGGCGTGACTGCGAAAGACAAATGTCGGGATTTGAGCCGGTCGCCAACGTGCGTCGCGAATTGTGGCACTGTTGCGGCCACGGGGGACCAGGGACTCCTCGTCGTTCGAATCGTAACGATCGAGCGTGGAGGTCCAACCCCGGGGAAGTCGGCTGGAAGGGGCACATCCGTCGGACAGATAGCAGAGATGGGCTGCCTTCGAACGATCATCGATCATCGTCGCTGCCGACAGGCTGGTGCTGACGATTAAATCGGCACGGGACAGGTCTGAACCACGCTGCTGAGGAAATGTCAGCAGTTTTGACTGAGGCCACAGTTGGATTAGGCCTTCGACGACTCGCCGCTGAACCCGGGTCCGAATCGCTGCATCCTGCAACAGCACGACTTCCATTTTCTCTCCTGTCACTTCCTGTGACGCGTCTCGAAGTGGGCTCGCCGGCGGACGCGGGCCGGCATGACCGCGCCCCGGCGGGGGTCGGCAGTGTTTCACATTTTCGAAAACGGGTCAATGTGGACCGGAGAGCCAAAGCGGCCTTTTTTGCGAGGTGCGCCGAGAAGGGGGAAAGACGGGCTGCACAACAGGCTCGTTCAATCCGATTTGCTGTCTGTGGACTTCTGCTCGTTTGCTCTGTTCTGGATCTCGTGAATGACGTTTCGAACCACAGACGCGGACAACGCATAGGTTTCCGCTCGGCCAGCTCGAGCAATATTGATTCCAAAGCATTTCCCGTCCAGATCGACGACCGACCCCCCGCAATGCACCGGGGCAATGACCGCGTCGTGTTGGTAGGCGGCCGGAAAACCTCCTCGCCGCCGGCTGATGTCTCCCGCCAGCCTGTCCTGGATACCCCGACGGTTCAACAACGCGGAAAGGGCCTGCTGCAGCGTGGCCGAGAGCTGCATCTCGTTCCCGTCACGCACGATGAACAGGTCGATCGTATCCCCGGGGGCGTACTCGTGGACGCGTTTGATCAGGTCCGACCGAGTGGCTACGTCCTCGTTCATCACACGAATCACCCGATCTTTCTCGCGAAGGCCAGCCTTGGCAGCTCCGCTGTTGGGAAGCACATCGCTGACCTGCACGCCCTCCGCCGTATCTTCCAGGCTGATTCCCAGGACACCATGCTCGCGGGGGATGGACCGTTCGCTCGCGCCGACAACCCCGACAGCGACCGGCATGCTGCTACTGCCGGGAACAATCACCCAGCTTCCGACCGGCACCTTCTCTTCGCGTCGCCATTCAACCGCGGTCAGCCTCGTGGCTGAAATCTGGAGCAACGCCAGATCCGAAACGGTATCGGCCCCCACCAATGACGGCTTGAAACGCTGCCCATTGTGCAGTTCGACTTCGGCATCGGCGTTCCAGCGGCTGGCTTTTGTGATGATCAGGCCTGCCGGATCGACAATCGTGCCGAAGACGATCGGTTCTCCGTCCACAATCAGCCGAACAGTCCATTCGCGAGGCTTTCGTGCGACATCCTCGAACGCCTGTCGGAAGAGACCGCCCCGCAAACGGACGTTCTCATCGAGCGCTCCGTCATCCGCGATCACCGGACTCCCGCCAGTCAAACAGCAGGCCAGCGTCATCAGCAGCATCCTGCAGGAAATACGGTGGATCATTTGGAGATCCCCCCTAATTTCACTTCGCACATTCGATTTGTTCCGTCGCGGGAGATCAGCAACTTCACCCGCTCACCCGGATGATGTCGGCGAATGACCGTTCGAAGCTGCTGGAAACCATCAATTCGCTGGGAGTCGACCTTGCGGATGATATCGCCAACCTGAAGTTCGCTCGATTCGGCAGGAAGTCCTTTGACGATTTGCGTGATGCGACAGCCGTTGTCGGGGTCATCGACACCAAATACACCCAGAATGGCCGGTGTCGGTGACATCTTCTCTGCCACGGCAGATTTGTCGGTGGTCGGTTTCTCGGGCTCTGGTTGCGGTCGCCGTTTGACAGGGGGCGCCGTGGGGCGTCCCTTGGGAGGAAGGTCCGCCTGGACAGCAGGTGGTGGTGAATCTGCCCGCTTGAGAGTCGGGCGTTTGGACTCAGGCAATTCGGCGAGATCGTCCCACACTTTGCGAATCAGGGGGGACGGAATGTGGAAGTTCGCGTCTGTGGCAAGACCGATTCGGCTGTGAACGCCGATCACATCTCCTTCCAGATCGAACAACGGACCACCGGAGTCGCCCCCCTCCAACGTGCAGTCACTCTGCACCAGAAGTTCGCGAATGTTGACCAGTCGTCCCAGGCGAACCACCGGAGGCCGATCTTCCTGAATTCCGCCCGGATGACCGGTCGCCAGGCACCAGGTTCCCACGGGCAGTTTTTTCGCGTCACTCAACGGCGAGAAAGGCCAAGGTCCTTTACCTTCGAGCCGAATCATGGCGATGTCGAGAAACTGGTTGACTCCCAGGACGACTCCCTTTGCTTCGCGGCCGTCGGACAGAACGACCGTAGCCGACTGCCCCGACCGTCCCGCCACGTGAGCGGCCGTGAGAACCTTCCCATCGGGCGTAACAATGACGCCACTTCCCTGGGTGGCTCCCACCTGAATCGACACCGTGGAATTCTGCAGCCGATCTGCCAGCCCAGTCATGATCCGCTGCATCTGCAGCAGATTGTCCAGGCCCATGGGGATGCGGTCCGCCGTGATCGTTGTAGAGGTGTTTCCCGTCGGAATGGCATCGGCCGACATCACACGCCGCGGCGCGACCGTCAGCAACAGAACGGCGAGCACATGGCGGAAGATCGACGCTTCATCCATTCCGGTCCGATGCATCCTGTTGCCCACTCCTGTCCGACCCGAGTCCATTGATCTCAGCCACGTGCCCGCTCGGCCGGCCTGGTAGCATTCGCCGACTGCGGTCTGCCTCAACGGTCGTAATCCGTTGAGCATCAACGGTCGTAATCCGTTGAGCATCAGCCCATTGGTAACCTTGCACAACAATCCCGTTCCAAAGCGACGGCAGGCCGTTCCCCGGCGTGCAGCGAAGACATTGAAAAAACTTCACCCAGGCTGCGCAAGCTCTACAATCCACCCAAGCAGTATTATTGTGCAATGCCACCGCCGGCAGATCAAGATTCAAACCCAACAAATGCTCCCACTCGTCAATCGTCCGTGGGAGCGACAGACGACAGATCTTTCGTACACTTTCCGTATCCTTATGAGATGACCGGGCTTGGGATGCCCCGGCCACCCAGGCGTTGGCTGTGAGCCAGGATCGCCGGCCGTTATGCTGGACTTCTGGAAGGCGCTGGACTCCCGGAAGCTGTGACGGCCCAAACCCAGGCCCCAATTGGGTCCAGGTCACCGCGAAGTCGACAGAGTTTCATTCGGAAGAGGTCTTCGGACACCAACAGGATTCTCACTGATGCGAGTGAAAAAGACACCGCTGGACGGAGTGATGGTCATCGAGCCGGACGTCTTCCCCGACGAACGGGGGTTCTTCAAGGTGGCCTACCACGCCGAACAGTACGCCCAGCAGGGAATCAGGCAAACCTTCGTGCAGGACAATCAATCCCGATCGAAGCGGGGGACACTCCGCGGCTTGCATTTCCAAAGACATCACCCGCAAGCCAAACTCGTCACCGTGCTTAGCGGAACAGTCTTCGACGTGGCGGTCGATGTCCGCCGGTCATCGCCCGGGTTCGGACGGTCCTTTGGTGTCGAATTGTCGGATGCGAACCATCTGCAGTTGTACATCCCCGAGGGCTTTGCTCACGGGTTTTGTGTCCTGAGCGAAACGGCAGACATCTTTTACAAATGCAGCGACCTGTATTTCCCGCAACACGAGCGAACACTGATGTGGAACGACCCGGCGGTCGGCATTCACTGGCCGCTGCCCCAAGATGTTCCGTTAATTCTCTCGGCCAAAGATCAGCAGGGAGCTCCCCTCGCGGAACTGGATGCATTCGAATGATCGTGTTGGAAACCAATTCGACCGTAGAATTTTCGGTGTCACACAAATCGGCACATCCCAGTCGCCCAGAATCAAGAGCCCCAGGACGATCCCCACGAAATGACGGTTTCATCGGATACGAAGTTTCTGTTTCTCATTCGGCACGGTGCCACCGATGCCAACGAAGCACGCCCCGCAATTCTGCAGGGACGGGGAGTCAACGGCGGCCTGAGTCCCACCGGACAACGCCAGGCGGAGGCGGTTGCCCGCTTTCTGGCGGACCAACCTCTGCACAGCATTCACTGCAGCCCCCTTCTCCGAGCCAGGGAAACGGCCGAGCGGACAGCCAACCGGCATCGACTCTCCCTGCAACAGTTGTCGGGGATCGAAGAGATTCATGTCGGGCGGTGGGAAGGGCTGTCGTGGCCCCAGGTCATGGAGCAGTTTCCCGACGAGTACGCCTCGTTCATCAGTGATCCGTCGATCAATCCGTATGCTGGGGGGGAATCGCTGTCGGATCTGCAGGCCCGCGTCTGTCCGGCCATCGATCGTGTGGTGTTGGACCAGCCGGCGGGCCACTTTGCCATTTTCGCGCACAAAATGGTGAATTCAGTCTATCTGGCGAAGCTGCTGGAGATGCCGCTGTCGGCCGCCCGCCGGATTCACCAGGCGAATGGCGGGATCAACATCGTCCGTTTTCGGGGAGACGAAACACGCCTGGTGACACTGAACTCTGTCGCCCATCTGGAGCCCGAAGACTGTTAACGCCCCCTGCCTGGGTCTGTTGCCGCGTGCAGAAAGGAAGCGGATTGCGCAATCGACTGCAAATTTTGGACTCGTCTCAGGGAGTCAGCCGCATCCATTGATGTCAGGCGAATTGGCAATTTGGGGGGCCGACTTCGTCTAGCAGCCCATAAGTCGAGTTGTTATTATCCCGCCGCTCGTTTCGGCGAGGTCATGTCCCCTAGCGAAATTCGGTCGGGAGTTCTTCTCCGCCGGTTCGCTTTCCCGGTCAACGACTGTGAAATCGCCAACTCCATCACGCCGCATTCACATCTCACCGACGAACAACCGAATCGCATCGCCAACGCCTCAAGGACGAGACGCTTCATGGACCGCCTACATCGTACCCGTCGGCCTCGCCCGGACAGTCTTCTGCTGGTTGCCGTCTGGATTGCGCTGACGTCATCGAGCCTGCTGGCCCAGGACATCCCCCCTGCTCCGGTTGGGGATCCGCCCGCCAACTCGGCGGACGCACCGCAACAGCTGCCGCAAGAGTTGGAAGCGGAACTTCTCCAGTGGGCCAACGCGACCAAGGATATTCCGAAGCTGGAAGGTGAGCACACCCGCTGGATTTACGACCACGTTTTTCAGGTCGAGAAACGAGCCATCGGCAGTTTCTACTACGAGGCACCCGATAAAGGACGGATCGATCTGGAGCCGGATCCCAAGGTTCACCCCGGAGCCGTGAATTCAAACAAAATCGGTAAGAACGGGAAACCATTCACCATCCAGCCTGATCAGGCCGAGAAGTGGATCTGCGACGGCCAAACCATCATGCAGATCAATGACGACGAAAAAACCTACGAATCAATCCAGATTCCTCCGCAGAATCAGGGGCACAACATCATGGATGGCCCCCTGCCGTTTCTGTTCGGAATGCCTCCAGAACAGGCCAAGAAGCGTTTCTGGCTGAAGCTGGCCCGGCCGCTCAACAGGCCGAGATCGGAAGAGCGGAGGGTGGGGAAGCAGCGTAGGTCTCAGGGGTCGGCCAACCATTAAAAGGCCACAATCATGATCAGCCGACAAACGTATCTGCCCGCGGCCGTCAAATTGATGGACCCTGCCGGGACTCAGGAAACGGTGTATCAATTCAAATTTAACACCGGAAAATTCGGGGGTATTCTGCAGAAGTTGCTCGGGCGTAATAACGATCCGTTCCAACCGGATCTGACCGGATACCGCAAACTCGACGCCAGCGTCAACGTCCAGCATGCTGGTGGAGCCACGCCGCCGGGCGCCCTCCCCGGAGCCATGCCGCCGGGAGGAAATCCTTCGGAGGCCAATCCCACCGTTCGCAAGACCGTGTTTCTGCCTTCCCTGATCGGGATGCCGTGGAAAGATGCCGACAAGATCATCAAGTCGGCCGGACTGGAACCGAAGTTTGCCAAAGGCCCGGCAGCTCCGAAGCCCGAGCAGGTGTACCAGGTGTACCAGCAGGAACCACCGCCGAAGACGGCCGTCGAACCGGGTACTGAAGTCCGCGTGGTGTTGTTCACCGAAGTCGCCCCGGCAAACTGACGCAGTCGCTGCTATCCGAGATTCGATGGCCGACATTCACCCGGTCCAACCAATCCGGCAGAGAGTTCGCTCGCGCGGCAAACAGATTTCGGGGCGCGGCAAACAGGTCCGGGGTTGTGTACGATAGCCGGCATGAGCGCCAGCCCTTCCGACAGCCAGCTGATCAACCATCCGCCCGCCTCCGGCTTGGCCGCGGACGCTCCGCCGGGGGAGAACGGTTCGAACGGAAATCACCTGCAAGCCTCGGCCGACGGCTCTGCGTTGGTCAACGGGAACGCCTCTGTTCCTGTTGACCAGCCTGCTGCCAACACCGCGGCTGCCGGCGGTGCCGATTTATTTCTCGGGATGCGGCGACCTGACGTCCTGGCGGTCAACATCCTGCTGGCAATCGTCGTGGCGTTGTGTGCTGCCCACTGGCTTCGTTTGAGCGGTTTCGGTTTGGCACCGGTTGAAATTGATCGGCTTCCGGGGCAGGAGTTGCAGTACCAGATCGACGTCAACTCCGCCGCGTGGGTCGAATGGGCTCAATTGGGCGGGATTGGCGAAGGCCTCGGCCGACGGATCGTGCAAGACAGAGAGCAGAACGGTCCGTTCCAATCGATCGACGATCTGCGGCGTGTTAAAGGTGTGGGGCAGAAGACGCTCGAACGCCTGAGGCCTTATTTGACACTCGAAGCACCGCCGGCACTTCCCCCCGAGTACACCGACCCCGCGGAACGTGTTGCGGATGACCTGGAACAGCCTGTTCCCTAACCCGCCTCTGCCGTCGCGATGTCTGTCGGCTTGCGGGGGAAGGTGATCGCGAAGGCGGCTGCGGCGAAGGCGGCAATCAGCGTTCCTGCCAACCAGATGCCGACCCAATCGCGCATCATTTCGACATTCGTCGCCTGGTCGACAAACCGGACAATGCCGGCCTGGCTTTCAATCCCCAGTGCCAACCGCCACGTCGCTTCGCTTGCCGGCCGGGTGAACGATTCCCCAATCTGACCGCTGACAAATCCCCCCAGAAACATCCCGACCCCAATGACAAACGTGCCGTAAAAGTTCTGCATGCTCCCACGCACATCGGGAGGCGAGATCCGGTCGACGTACATGTAGGCCGCCGCTAGAAAACAGCCGAAACAGAGGCCGTGCAATGCCTGCCCGGCACAGACCAGCGACATGACTGCCGGGAACGCCCCCTCCCCATCGGCAGTAATTGCGAAGGCAAAGATCAGGCAGCGGGCCATGTAGGCCAGCGCTCCGATCAGCATGGTCCGTTTGAAGCCCAGCTTCAGGACCATCAGCCCCAGGACGGCCATCACGGCAACTTCGAACACCTGTCCAATCGAACTGATGCGCTGCTCCCACGCGCCCGTGACCCCCCCCTGTTTGAGGACATCGCGGAGGAACGGACTGTTCCACACGAAAAAGAACTTGTGCGAGACGGCAACAATGAAGCTGACCAGGACCAACGTGAGGAAGTCCCGGTGACGGAGACCGGCCAGGACCTTACCCGGGGCGAGGTCCTTCTTGTCCGACTTAGCCGGCGGTGTGTGCGGCAGAGTGAGCGAATACGCCGCCATCAAAACTCCCGCGCCACCAGCCAGCAGAAGCACGACACCGCGGCGGATGTTCAACTCGTCACCGGAAAGTCCGTGCAAGAAGTAGAGCTCGACAACCCACGCCGGAATGACGAATCCGATGGTTCCCCACAGCCTGACTCCGGGGAATTCCGCATCCCGATTTCGTAAATGGTGGAATGCGAGCGAATTGGTCAGCATCAGTGACGGGACATAGAGTGCCGAATAAAACGCTCCCAGAATCACAACTGGCAGGAAGCCGGTCTGAAAGTAGAGGAGCAGCATGATCACGCCACCGAGCAGGTGGCAGAAGGCAAGGACAATCTCGGTCCAGACATGCCGGCCGACAATCAGCCCGACAAAGAACGGAGCCACGGTCGGTCCGACAGCCAATGCCGCCCCGAAAACACCCAACTGCCGAGAGTCGAAACCAAGTGCGTCCTGGAGATAGACCGAGATGATGGGGAGATAGCTCCCCTGCACGAAGTACTGCAGAAACATCATCACATACAGCCGCTGACGCATGGGCAGCGGAGTCAATTCGCGGCCGGTTGACGTAGCGGCATCGAGTTCTTCAACGCTCATGGGGGCTCCGATCCGAAGGGGACCGCGGGGAATCGTCCCATTCTGTGGTCGGCTGGCGGCGAACGCAACAATTTGCCGTCGCCGCGGTTCTGCGGGAACCGATCTTGCCTGGAATGCGGGCGGAGGTGAATGCGAAGCAAAACTCACGTGT
>CALJUK010000234.1 GCA_937975745.1 uncultured Planctomycetaceae bacterium
GTGGGGACGCTCTTCGACCTACGGACAAAGAACCCTACTGCGATGGAGTAAGAGTGTCGGGCTCGAACTGCTTCGTCATCTCGAAGATTCCGCAACCAAAGTTGTTGCTGACCTCTTTGTCAATCAGTGGTCCTACGAGGTGCCCATCACAATTCACGGGATCTCCGTACCGGCCGAGTCCGATATGCTCGACTGTGTGCAGGCACGAGAGCGAATCGCAACATTCAATGAGTTCGTGTCGCAGAGGAGACATCAAATCTCCCTGCACAAACGAGATGTTGTGCGACTCAACAAAAAGTGGCCTGATATCGATCACACGAATGGGACGGTAGGATGCAACGTGCGCGCGAATCTGTCTTCCAGCCAAGGGTATGGTCTGCCAAACGGGAAAACGTTCGATGCTTGCCTTTGCTGTCGTTGAAATTTCCGCAGATTTCGCAAGTAGTTTGGAAGCCGTCGCATCAATCGCAGGTTGCGGTAAGGCTCTCTCACGACTCCTCTGATCAGGACCGTCAGAAGCTGAAGCATTTGTCAGAGCATAGAGTTCCTGCTGGGTCTTGCTGGCTCGGTCTTTGGATGCCGTAGTGACCTCGTTTGTGGAGTGCGCGCGGGAATGCGATTACGGCAGAACTCCCCCATCACCACCAAGGGATCCTCCAATGCCACTTAGTCCTCCCCCGATAGGACTCGAACCATACGACCCAGTGACCAACACTTCGCGATGACGTTGCGAGGAGTTCCAACTTTCTCGTCTCTGAGCACCCATACGCTGATTCCGCGACAACTTGTCCGTGGATTCTAGTACGCATTGCGTACAACTGTGGCGGCGTTTGGACGCCGAATGGCCTGCGAATCAGGCAGTTTACGCCGCCGGAACCCGCTACAGTGAAACGCAGCGCGCTCTAGCCAGGAAGTTTGTGGAAAATGACAGGAAGTTTGTAGAACACCAACTTTGGTGGGAGACATAAAGTTTGCGACGCACAGCCTTGCACACCAATGACTTAGGCCCACGTGAGACACAATGTCTGCAACGGCTGAGACACAAACTCTGAGTTTTTCCACTGCTTGAGACATAAAGTCTGAGCCGCTGCAAAGCTTACTCGAATTCGGGGCATTTCGCACTGGCCACCGCGTCATGTCGATGTCAAAACGAGTTCCCGTTCAGTGCCATCGCTCGGCTGGGTCAATGCCACAGTGTTCGAGAAATTGTCGATCTGCCGGGTTGGGACATTGATGGGCAAGGGTCGCTCTCGGGGCGCCCGCCACGACAGCGCAGCCAATGGGCTCTCAATCGCACGTTGCGACGCTTCGTGGAGTTCTCGCCGTCGACGCTCGGACTGGAGTGTCTGCTGGAGTTGTCCAAGTTGCCGCTGAGCAGCAATTGAATCTCGTTTTCTGCCGTCTCTGTTCTTCTCGCGCTCGACTCGGTTGCGGTGCTTCTCTTCTGCGAGCGCGATGCGGCGTTCTGCGACATCCTGCTCTCTGAGTTCCAGCTCGCAACGGTGCTGGAATTTTTCGCGTTCCAGTTCAATCCGTTTTTTCGCAAGTTCGTGGTCGAGAAGCATATTCGTGAATCGAATTGAGTCTCGAGCATCCTGGATCGGCATTTCCAGCACTGCACGTGCTTTGGTGTTCAGCGATTCTTCCAACGAGTGAAGTCGCGATGCATCGATCGTGAGTTCCGGTGGGTCTGGCGCAAGGAGAACTGACGCCACCGTAGGACCACCGTAAAATGCTCTTCTGTATCGCGCAGCCTGCTCGTATCGACCGGCGTTTCGTTCTGGTGCCATGACGTAAGCATCGATCCATGATGTGGCGTTGCGATTGGCCTCAATGTCGAAGAAGAGGGCTCGCACATAACCAACCAGAGAAACGTCGAGAGCGGTTTGGCTGGCAATAGCTTCGTCATCGCAATTGCCAAGCACGAGTATCGTGAACGACTCGCGAAGCGGACTGCTGTACCAGAAGGACTCGGCGGCAGCAAACAATTGATTACGGTCCGATGCGCTTTCAGGACCAAACTCATCGCAGTCAGAGAGAAAACGTGCCGCATCACGGACTACATCATCGGGGATTTCACGCAAACAGCTCTCAGGTGCAGCATGCAGCGCATTGGCGAGACGCCATCTCCAGTCTGGGCCACTTCGGCTTCGGTAGATCGATCGCGCCTGCTCAATTGCAGAGTCACGAGGTGAGAAGTTTTCTGTTTCCTTCATGATCTGTCTCCATCCGGAAGGAATTCCTCCCTCGTGCCGTCCAAATTCCATGCCTCGGAGGTAGTCCGCCAACCTCGGATTTCCGTCCCCTTCAGGTGCAGGCCAACTGAAGTGAGTTCGTCGTTGAACTGGCGACGTGTCTCTCGGAGAGCCGACCTGACTGCCTGTCGACACTGGGCAAGCGACAGTTGCTCACGATGGTGCTGCTGCGCAACCGCGAGTGCCTCCCGCACAATTGCCACAGTCTTCTGATCTGCACCGAGGTAAAGCGATCGCTGTTGACAATCGATTCGGTAGGAAAGCCTGAAATATGGCCCGAGCCGGCGCCCTCGATAACTGCGCCATGTCGTTTGGACGCTGCCCTGGCAGCAAAACAAATCCGGCCGGTCACGAATCAAAGAGACCGCGATCCTCGCTTTTTGGTCAACAGATTCGAGTTTTTCCAGGATCGCATCCCATCGCGAGTTCGACATGACTATACCATTTCATTACTGCTTCTCTGGATCGGGTCGTATCCACCCGGAAGTGCGCCGTGCCGTTCCCGAAAGTCCTGGATTCGCACCCAGAATGCACTCGCCTTCGATTTGGCGGCGACCACTTTCAACAGGCGCGAAACCTTGGCGTCACGCTCCTGACGTGACTCCGGGCTACTGTCGACCTGCATGAATTCACGGCCAATCTCGAACATTTCGAGAACTTCGAGCCACATGAATTGCACGATCGTCGTCCCGGTCGTTTGCTCAAGCCCCGGTTTCGCGCGCAACACGAGTTCTTCATACGCCGGACTGACCAGCGTTGAAATCGCTGTGCGCAGATCAGCCGGCAGAGCACTGAAATCAACACCTTCCGGGATCCAGTATGGACGAACTGGGGGTCCGTGGTTGGACCGATTTAGATTCTCATCCATGGCTGTCTCTCCGATTCATAGTTGAATGCAAACTGGTCTCATCATTCAGCAATGGGTGCCCTCTGGGTCTCAGCACGGTCGTTCGGCCAGGTATCAGATCGCCGTTTCTTCGCTGTAGGCCGTTTGCTGGCAAGACGGTCCAACTGGCAGCCCCGGCTATCCGGCACGCTTGCCAGCGAGCTCCTCCAGCCGCACATCCAATCGAGCCAAACGTTCTGTTTGCTGAACGGTCTTCAGATAGATTTGCAGAGCCGGCATCAGCGTCCGGAGTCGGTCCGAACGATCTGCATCCAGCGCGAGGTTTTCGTCGAGCGCCTGCTTGAGTTCGTGACACATTTCGAGCAGGTCGCTCGCAACCGGGCCGAGACACGCTCGAAGCGTGTCCGGCGAATCGAGCGCCGACTCCAGATGTTTTTGAATCCGACTCCGTCGCTTCCGTGACAGCCGCGTCGACTCGTTCGGAGATGTCTCGCTGCGAGCTGCTCCTTCGCCGGATGCCGGGTCTGTCAAGTTGATTTCCGAATTGGTCACGTTCGTGTTCCTCCGTGTCACTTTGCCCGCCGGCGATAACTTTCTCGCCAGCATTCTCAATCTCCGTCCTGCTCTCACAGGATGCGGTCCTGATCACATCCGTCTGCCGTCTGCGAATCTCACTTCCATGGAAATAAAAGCCAACTTCAACGAGAACGGGATTTAGTAAGCGGCGCGATTCCCTCAAGAGTCGAGCTGCGCGTGCCACACTCTGCCGTAGTTGTTGACGTGCTCGCGTCTTGTGTTGATAAACATCCAAGGCACGTCGCACTTCCTCAGCGTGCCGGGAACAGTTTCCGAGCCCGCGCACTATCTGACGGCCACCACAGCGAAAGCGGAGCTTGTAATAGATCCCGGAACTTCGATGCTCGACTGAAACGAAACCCTGGGCCGACAACGACGCAAGTTCAGCCTGGGTCAGATTCAACTGCCGAAGTAGCTCAAGACCGTCACAGTTCGGCAGTGGAGCGAACTTGCGTGCAGAATCATCAGCCATCATCGCGAGACCTCCCGATAAATCCCGAGAATCTGCGACACCAACTGCTGAGTTTTCGCCGCACCGTCAACGCCAGGCTGTTGATTCTGCCGTCGTCCTTTGATGGCCCAATTCGCCTCTCTAACCAGCGTGCTCCTGGCGTGAAATTCCGACATCAGATCCGCCGCTGCAACAAGAAGCGCACAACGCATTGGATCCCGCACATCGCGAGCTTCGTCAAGCAACCGCTGTGTCACCTCGACATCGAAGAGGTCGTCCAGTTGCTGAAGTTTTGCGGAAATCGTCCGCTGCAAATCTCCAACGAACTCGGAACGACGGACTTCGGACGCCAGCTCGGCCTTTGCCCTGGCGTACGTGTCAGGCTTCGACACACTTCGGGTAATGGATGAAGCGGATCGGCTTGATCCGAAAACACTCTCTCGGATGAAGCTATGTGTGAGCTGTTCGTCCTGAATATCTACTGCGGAGCGTATGGCCTCGACTTCCTTTGTAGACGGACGCCAGACCGATACGCTGCTTGAATCGAAACCGAGGACGTGTTCAGCTCGTTCCATCAGAGTTTGCAGACCCTGCAGCTCGTCCGTTTCTTCCCGGCGCAGCGAAGCAACCTTCCAACCGGCCAGTACAATTCGGACCTGCTGACGCGCGATGTCGGCCCGCTGCTTCCCGCCCGGTTCTCCGAGCGGGTCATCTTTCGGCCGTCCGAACAGGAGTCGAAGCTGCTCGCCCTTCATTGCAGCAAGGCCTGTCGCAGTGGTCGCCGGAATTCGCAACGCCTTGAGCACAGCCAAGTCTGTAAATGTGAAAGCAACAACGATTCGCCGCTTCAGCGAAGATGCAGCTGACTTCGTTCCGGCATCGCTGAGACACTGGAACAGCTCGGGCTCGCTTGAAACAGGCAAAATTCCTGTGGGTGTCACCAGCCGGTGAGGGATTGCGCAGTCACTACTGAACGATGCCGCGAGAGGAGTCTGCGGGTTGTTCAGTTGCGGGCTGAGTACAACATCACCGCCTTCCGATTTTACAAGCAGGCCATGCCGCAAAAGAATTGCCGCGTCGAATTCAGCTTCCAACGCCAGACGCAGATCGGCGGGATCGCAGGCGAGACGTACGACGCTGACGTCAGGGGCGAGAAAACGCCAACGAGGTGGGAGTGGCAATCGTTCCGTCCTGGCAAGAATCCAGCCAAGCACCGAGTTGACAATCGAGTCTTCCATGACGTTTCGCTTGAGAATATGTAAACGTTTCGCGTACCCTTTTATGTTACCCTGCAACCACAGTGTGTCAAGCCCCCGTGAGAAAACATCAAGTCTTCCGAGAGTCTCCATGACCGATTCCGATTCAAATCTGAGCCGTCAACGATTCGAACACCTGCTGTGTCGCCTTGCTGAGCAGGGTCTCACGCAGCGAGAGATCGCGGAACGAGTCAAGATTCCGTCTCAGTATGTTTCCAACATCAAAAACGGGCACCGACCCCTGACGGAACTGTTGGCGAGGCGATTCGGAGCCGTTTTTCGATGCAACTACGAGTGGCTGCTCGGAAACTCGGACGAAATGGATGAGCCGGTCGTCGGAGCAACGACTTCAGAGTCAACCGGTCGCTGGGTTCCGGTGCTGGATCAACTGATCGAGGGAGATCCGCAGTCGAATGAGCGCTGGGATGGCAGTTTTGCTGAATTGAGCGGCGCTGCTGCAGCGCGAATTCGGAATTGCCGGCATCCTTATGTCCTGCGATGTCCCGTAGACGATACTCGGGAACGAGTTCGTCAGCGCGATCTGCTGCTGATCTCCCAGGAAGCGCGAGAGGACGCAGAGATTCATGTTGTGCGCTACCGAAAACGACTGTTCCTTGTTCGAATTGATGAAGAAGGACGTCGTCAACGCGTTAATGACGGACAATATCTGGCTGAGGATTGCGTCGAAGTCGCGCACTGCACGGGAATCGTCTGGTCATCGATGACTGACGGCTGATTCGCGTCGTGTTTTGAATAGATTCACGGCCTCCGACGCTCTGGAAAACTTGATCCGGGGCGGTTTTCCTGCTGTTTCACTGCACAGCGAACCTGGAGCGGTTCCACAGTGAATGAACCCTCAAAAAACAGGAAAATCGGGGCATTATGAAGTAGAGAGCCCCGGATTATCTCTCCCGAATTCGACCCGCAGATGTTCGACACCGCTCATCTATTTCCACTGCCTGGGTTCGATTCACTGTCCGGATCCCGCCGAGCAGCTTTCGCCGGTGTGACGTTCACCCACTCACCCATTCGGAGGAAACGCGTATGAAGAAACGCTGCCGCCGATTCAGTTGCGTCGAAAACGCATCCGATCGGCAGGACACTTCACCGCCCGCATCGCGTGCAG
Organism: uncultured Planctomycetaceae bacterium; assembly: GCA_937975745.1. Lineage (GTDB taxonomy): Bacteria > Planctomycetota > Planctomycetia > Planctomycetales > Planctomycetaceae > CALJUK01. The sequence goes on from CALJUK010000234.1 coordinate 6,512, forward strand.
CATGGACTGGCTGCATTCGAGTCGGCTCGATAATCGCTCCAGTGCGCGGTTATGCATCTGTCATGGACGACAGCGAACCGCAATTGCATCAGCTGCATCGAAAGTGCGGAGAACGCATCCAATGCCCGCGCGTGTGCCCTAAGCACGGTACTCTTGCGAGTGAGGACATTGTTAAAGGGCTGGACGTCGGAAGTGGTGAGCACATCGTTCTAGCTGAAGAATCGTTGAAGCGTCGCCGGCCACCGAAAGACGAAGAACTCGTATTGGAACGATTCGTCGCTGATTCAGACATTGACCCGGTGCTGTTCTCCGGGCGGCACCTCTACCTGACGCCGACATCCAGCGCATCCGCCGTGCCATTCAATCTGATCGTGACCGTTCTGGGAAAACTCAGGAAGTCAGGCGTCGGCCAACTCACGATCAACGGTCGAACGAGTGTCGTCGCGGTCACCGCCCGTGGGCCGCGACTCGCTATGCACTTCCTGCACTATTCGACCCTGATACGGTCGGTGCCTGAGTTTGAACCTGCTGAGAGCAAGTCGTCGTTCGGGTCGGCGCTTGTCGAGACGTTCGTTGACAAACACAACAGCCGGATTGACTGGTCGAGCTTCCATGACCCGGCTCCGGAGATCATGGAAGAGCTGATCGCCGAGGCACGTACCAGGAAAAACGGCGGACGTAAGAGACAACGACGAAACACTGCGCCACACAAGAGAGATCGATGCAATCCCGCGAAGACAACTACCGGGAGCCGCGCGACAGCGTCGCGTCGAGCTGCGGCAGGCGCGAAATGAACAGGCAAACCCGTCAGAACCACACGCCCGGAAACAGCCTCGCGCCATCCACTTTTCGGCTTCGCAGACGGACACCGGGATCATTCCTGCTTGTCCCGTCCGTCCGCGAGGGTCGCGCGATTCGCTGTCAAGGGCAGCTTGAAGGCCGAGTGGCTCTCATTCTTTCTGCCTGTCCGGCTGTGACCTCGCTGCGGGAGCAACCCTTCCCGATCTGGTACGAGTGGGACACCGTCACCAACACGGTCCTGCAAGTCTTCTGTCGAGCACCTGAGAAGCGCAGGAAGAATGGCCGACGACGGATCAGCTATACCGTACCGGACTTCCTCGTCACGACGTTAAATGGTACGCATCTGATCGAAGTCAAACCCTCACACCGCGTACCCCGGCCTGAGACCTCACGAAAGTTGTCGGCAGCGAGGATTCATGCAGCAGCCTCTGGCTTTCAGTTCCACGTATTGACTGAACATCACGTCGCATGCGAACCAATACTGAGCAATGTCAGAGTTCTCGGGCGATACGCACGACTTCAGCCTGATGAATCGCTCGTCTCGTTAATCGTTGATGAGTTGCCCCGCGACGGGCTTCAGGAGCGAACGCTACTGGACAGGCTCGGCGAATTTCCTGAAACGGGCATCCGGCAGCATATCTGTCACTTGCTGGCGGCCCATCGAATCAGCGCGGATCTTATGAACCAGCCGCTGACATCCAACATTCCTCTCTATCCGAAAGGAGTCCTTACATGGGATCCGTTCGAATCAGTGTGGGCACCGAATGGCTCGCCGACGGACGGATCTGGCGGGTTATCAGGCAGCCCCAAGTCAATACCCTGATCGCCCTGGAACACAACTCCGGTGTTGAACGGAAATTCGTGCTGCATGAGATTCTGCGCGACTACGAACTCGGGAAACTGCACCTCTCTTCCGGAGAACTGCCAGCCCCACACCTGCAAACATTTGAGAGTCATGACGTCCGTGATTTGCCGCCTGAACAGCGGCAGGTCGTCCAGCATCGCTGGCGTCTGATCGAGCCTCTCACAACGATTGGTCGCCGACCGACAAACACGGATTTCGAACACCGGGCCAGGCAGCTTCATCAGGAAGGAATCAACACCTCACGAGCGTCGTTGCGACGGTACTACTCGGCATGGAAAAACGCGGACGGTGATGCGCGGGCTCTTACTCGACGAATGCGGCGGTGTGGTGGACGAGGGCAATCCCGTCGGTCGAGCCTGCTCGCTCAGTACCCAATGCTGAATCGTTTTGTTGAGGACGGGATCCGCGATGTGTACCTGACGACGGCGCGGCGGTCGATCTCAGCCGTGACCCGGCGAGTTCTGGAAGACATCCAGCGGCTGAACTCGCGATTGCCGTCTGACAACGCTCAGCCAGTTCCGAAGGAACGGGCATTGTCACGAGCCATAGCTCGTCGGATCGAGCGCATGGATCCGTGGGAAGTCGACCGGCAGCGATGGGGTCGAAAGATCGCCGATCAACGGCATGCTCCCCGGTCAGCGAAGAGCCTTGCCCGACGGGTTCTGGAACGTGTTGAGGTCGACCATTCACCACTGAAGGTTGTTGTCGGCACTGAGGCAGGGCCCATCGGGCAGCCGTGGTTGACGGTCCTGATCGACTACTACAGCCGGATGATCCTCGGATTCTGCCTCGGTTTTGATCCGCCGTCGTACGCCGTCCTGATGGAGTCGCTTCGACACGCCATTCTGCCCAAGACGGGAGCGGGCTTGGCTTATCCATCAGTAAATGGCGATTGGCCGTGCTTTGGTATTCCTGAGATGATCGTCTGCGACCGAGGTGCCGACCTGACCAGCAACGACCTTGAGAATGCGGCGTTTCAGCTTGGAATCGTTCTTGATTTCAACCCGCCGCGTACGCCGCACATGAAAGGCTGCGTGGAGTCCTTCTTTGGCGGTTTGAACGATCAGCTGATCGCGGCACTGCCGGGACGCACGTTTCGCAGTTGGGAAAAGCGAGCCGATTACAACGCGGATGACGGACCGCTGCTGCCGTACGAATCACTGCTGGAGATCATTCACGTCTACCTTGTCGACGTGTATGCACAGTCGAAGCATCCGACGATTCCGCAGACACGGCTTGAAGTCTGGCAGGATAGCGCTACTGAGTATCCACCGTTCCTGCCAGGCTCGCCCGAGGACCTGATTGTACTGCTGTCGAAGCGGGCTGAGCGGACGCTGTCGACGCGGGGAATTGAACTCGGCGGGATGTTCTACACCAGTGACGAACTCATGGCGGTGCGAGCCGATCTTGTGGCCAACAATCTGGGCACCGATCGGATGACCGTGCGCTACAACCCGTGGAACCTCGGCTCGGTCCGCGTGCTGAATCCGATCAATGGGGCCTATCTCCGCGCGAACGCTGTTGACCAGACGCTGCAAGGTATGACTGAGTTCCAGTGGAAGGTCCTGAAGCGTGCAATCCGGGAACGGTTTGATTCGCCCGATCATCAGATGTCGCTGGCCGAAGGCCGCAACGTCATCCGCGATATCGCTGACCGCACGATGAAGAAGCCGTCGAAACGACGAAGAACAAAGACGGCAAGATTCCTCGGAGAAACGAATTCGCGGACAGAAAACGCAACGGTCGAGGCTCCCACGGCTGAAGCAGCCCACATGGCTGAAACTCCAGAGACGCCGGACAGTCCGAACACGCCTTCACTCCCTGAGCCTGCGACCGACAGCGAGTTTGATGACCTCGACCTTGATGACTGGGAGGTAGACACGACCAGCACCTGACAACTCGACACGAGAGGAGAAGTCATGGCCTCATCGCCGGACCGAAAGAAATGGAAGACGATGGCGGCCGAGGATCGAATCGCGGCCGTCAATACACTGCTCGTGCTGCATC